>NZ_BCPS01000056.1:0-121103 GCF_016586185.1 Paenibacillus sp. EPM92 | reverse complement strand
TTTTTTTGGGCCTTTTCACGAACATGGATGTCCAGCATGCTCCCTGCCGAAGCGGAACCTGCATGCGGACATTCCCCAGGAAATAAGTGCCCGTAACGAAGATCGGGCAGACGGCGTCCTTCGCTTCGTTCATTGGAGCGCCCGCCCGCCTGGCCTCAGGGGCTCCCCGGCTCTAGACGTGTTCGGGACGGCTTTGCGCCCAAGCGATCGAGCGGGCCAGCCCTTCTTCGATGCTCACCTTCGGACGATAACCGAGCAGCGCTTCCGCCTTGGACGTATCGGCCCACGTCATCTTCACGTCGCCGACCCGTTCCGGCTTGCGCACAATTTGCAGATCGGGAAAATACGATTGCAGCCCGTCCAGCAAACGATTCATCTCAACCGGCCGCCCGCAGCCCAAATTATACACGCCGACATCCTCCGGACTGTTCAGCGCCGCCTTCAGCCCGTCCGCAATGTCGTCGATATACGTGTAATCCCGCGCCGATCCTTCCCCGAACACTTCGATCGCCCGGCCGTTCATCGCGCTGCGGATGAATTTGGCAATCGCCATGTCCGGACGTCCCCAAGGCCCGTACACGGTAAAAAAGCGCAGTATCGTCATCCGGTACCCATACAAATACTTGTACGTATGGCACAGCGACTCGCCCGCCACCTTCGACGCCGCATAAGGGGAGATGACGCGGCCGTTGGCGGCTTCTTCGCGAATCGCCTCGCCTTCCCGTTCCCCGTATACAGAGGACGAGGAGGCGAACAGCACATGATTTACGCCCGTTTCCCCGGCTGTTCGCAGCACATTGATCGTCGCATGAATGTTAAGGTCGACATAACCGTGCGGATCGGCGATCGACGGCGTCACGCCGGGAACTGCCGCCAGGTGATACACCGCTTCGAAACGTCCCGCCTCCATGATGCGGCGCAGTCCATCCTCATCGCGCAAATCCGCCTCGATCCAGCGGCAAGCCCCGCTTCCGACCACTTCCTCCAGATGAGCCCGCTTTCGTTCGGGCGAATAGTAAGGATGCAGCATATCGACGATCGTCACGTCGTGCTCGGCGAGCAGCTTGGCCGCCAAATGACTGCCGATAAAGCCAGCCCCTCCGGTAACTAAGATGTTCATAACGCGTTAGCCCCCGTCCCTTCTTCCTAAGTCAGTTTCTACCATCATACCGCTAACAACCCGTTTCCCGCCATAGACAATCGCTTCGCCAAACTTGACGACAGCAGCCCCTGCCCGAGCGCGCAAGCCTTCTTTCACGCGCTGATGAGCGAATCAGAACGCTCCGGGTACGGCGATTCCCAGCCACGTCTTCAACAGCGCCATACAGCCTCAGGGGATGCCGGGAGTCTCGTTCAAAGAGGCGTCGGAATTTCCGCCCAGCCGGGCTTTGACCTGCGGACCCGATCGACAAAGGAAATCGTCCGCCGCAAACCGGCGCGATCCGTGTCGCCCGTCTCGGGCAGCTCGTCCGGCGTCCCGCCGCACAGCCGTGCGGCAGCGGCCAGGACAAGCGCGTCAACGATATCGTCGCGCCGTACCGTACGCCTCGGGTAACGGGCCAGCGTCTCCTCTACGATCCGGCCGGAGGACGGGATTACGCTCTGTAAGAGGCTCATCCTCTCCGCATACCCGTCTTCCGTTTTTTTGCCGTGTTCCATCGGCCGGCCGGACAGTCCGGCGAAGACAAGCTCCGGGTGCGCTTCGCGGAACGCTTCCCGCGCTTGCGGGTCGCGCCGCAGCAGCTCGTCGAGCTCGCGGATTTTTCCGACCAGCCCCCAGGATTGCCGGGACAACCCGCGTCCGCTTACTTCCCGCTGCACACGGTTCGCCTCCGCGTAATCGGCGGCTTCCAGCACTTCGCGAACGGGCGCAGGAAAAATACTTGATGCTCGTCCGGGCTTTAGCCGCTCCCTGGCGAGCGCATCGCACCGCCGGTCCAGCGGCCCGTCCGCCAACCCGATCGGCATGTCGATCAGCAGCAGCCGGGCATGCCCATAAGCGGCCCACAGCTCTTCGACGGTCGCATACAACGATGTCAGCCAGCCGCCGTCTTCCCCCGTCAAGGCGACGGCGAACCAACCGCCCGGACATCCGTCGATACCGACATATACCGCCGCGCTTCCTTGCTTTTCCGGAATTTGTTGCAAACGATTCGCCCCCGCTTCTTCCCATAAATGGGTATATTCCGATTGTATCATACAGGCCGCCGCATTCCCTTACGGCTCGCGTGAGGAGCCCGATATATGCGGGCAGGGACAGCCGTACAAGCGGAAATTCAGCCGCTGACATACGTTGTAACGGATTGAACCGGACTCTTGACGAAAGGGTAGGATGTAAGATGGGCAGAGACGTCGTCGATGTGTTGATTTCCGACCGGCGGAACGAGCATGAAATCACGCTTGTCGTGGAATGTTACTGCAAAGTTGCGCATGACTTGGAAGATCTGTACAACCGAACGAACGTTATTTTAATAAACGAAGGCGCGGAACGGATGGTGCAAGTTCATAAGGAAGACGGCGACGAGTGCGCGTACCCGTATATCGAAGTCGGTCCGCAAACCGCCCTGGCGCTCGGACTGCAGGATCAAAGCCGCTATCTGATCGATTATAACTCGCTGCTGAATGCGATCACTTTGACCCGGATTACGTTAAGCAGCGGTGAAGCCGTGCTCGGGACGGATCGAAAGCGCGGCCGGGAACCTCGCATTACGCTCGGCCCCGCGCTGATTGCCACCCTTGGAATGGGCGGGCACACGAACTCCAGACTGACCGTGAGCAAAAACGGCGTGAAACTTAAGGCCAAGCTCGTCATTCCCGAAAACCAGTTCAGCGATGAACTCCTTCTGTCGCCTCACTTAATCAGGAAGCTCCGCCTAAGCGAAGGGAAACAGGTGCCGCTTTCATATCATCAACGAACCAAAACGTTATACATGGGGAAATTTACGGCTTCCAGCCCCGGAATGCCAGGCAATGACGAACTCCGCCCCGATGCTTCATCCCGAGCGCCTGCTTCCGCCATACGAACGGCCAAGCCACGCAAATCATCCGCTGGAGGCGTGCGGAAACCATTCAAGACCGCCTCCTCCTTGGCAAAGCCGGCATCAACCACCGTCACCGGATTCGGATTCGGATTCGGACTCGTGGATCGCTCCATATCTATCGTCAAAGCTGCGCTGGCTTACTGGTTAAGACAGAAAGGCTCCAGATAAAAGCTGATGCCGGGCCTAACGAATGACGGTTGTATCCTTGTGGCGAAAGGCCGCCAGGTCGGAGCAAGCCCTGCAGCAATCCCATGCTCGAGCTTGACGAACGTTTCGTCCTGTTTTTCCTCCTAAGGCTTTATCCAGTACCGGTGACCTGAAATCCTGTCAAAACCAAGCTGCCGATACAGCGTCACCGCCGGCGCGTTGTCGTCGATCACCTGCAAATACAAGCGGTCGGCTTCGTGGTCCTGCGCCCATACGGCGAGCGCGCGAAGCAGCTGCTGGGCTATGCCTTTGCGCCGATGCTTCGGGTCCACGATAATATTGCTGATCCCTGCGAAGCCCCGCTCCGCTACAACCGTGCCGAGACCAACCGTTGCGCCGTCCTCCAGGACACGTACGAACGACTTCTCCGGCCCGACGGCCGAAAATATATGACGATACCCTGCGAACCGTTCCTGAGGAAAAGCTTCCAGCCGCATGAAATCGTGAATCCAGGAGTCATCGGCTTCCTCGGCACAATCGAAAGTAAACCGGCCTCCGTCCGTTACCCGCTCCAGCACCTCCCCCGTACGTCCGAGCATGAGCGAGCAATCCATCTCCAGCCGGTAGCCTTGTCCGGCCAGCTCCGCATCCAGCCCATCCGGTGACACGTCACTGACATAGAAACAAACGGGCAGTCCGCGTCTTTGGTAGAACCGCTCGATCCGGCGCAGCCAATCCGCATCTTCCGGCATCGGACCGACCGTGAACACGCTGTTTGCCCGTTTGGTCGTTCCGAAGGTCGCCCTCAGTTTCCAAGCGCCGTACGATTGCTGCGTGTAAGCCGGCCAAGCGTTCGCGACCAGCTCTTCGATTAATGCGACAATCCGAACGTCAGTTCCCATATACCATTCGCCTCCTTTCCAGTTGAACGAATTATAGTCGAATCTGCTTGCGTGCAATTGTCCCAGCTCGACAAAAAAGGGCCTTGCCGCGGAGGCAAGCCCTTCTCTGTGCTGCTTCTTCTTCTCGATTCGGTTTACGCTTTACCCAACTGATGAATCGGATGGCCGAGCGCGCCTTCGGCGGCGTCCATCGTAATTTCACCAAGCGTCGGGTGCGCATGAATCGTAAGCGCAATGTCCTCGAGCGTAGCGCCCATCTCAATTGCAAGCGTAAGCTCGGAGATCAGGTTCGACGCTTCCGCGCCGACGACGAATCCGCCGACGAGCAGGCCGCTGTCTTTATCGCCGACCAGCTTAACGAAGCCGTCGGTTGCGTTCATCGATTGTGCGCGGCCGTTCGCCCCGTACGGGAACTTGCCGACTACGACGTTGATGCCTTTCTCTTTCGCTTCGGCTTCACTGAGGCCTACACCCGCAATTTCCGGGTCGGCGAACACGACGGCCGGAATGGCTTTGTAATCGACGACGCTAGGCAGTCCGGCGATCGATTCCGCCGCGACCTTCGCTTCGTACGACGCTTTATGCGCCAGCGCCGGACCGGCGACGATGTCGCCGATCGCGTAGATGTGCGGCACGTTCGTTTGGCACTTCTCGTTCACCTTGATCAAGCCGCGTTCGCCGACTTCGACGCCCGCGAGCTCCAGCGACAATTCGCCGTCGGTGTTCGGGCGGCGTCCGACCGTAACGAGCACGTAATCGGCCGTCACTTTCTTCTCTTCGCCTTTGACTGTATACGTCACCGTCACATCGTTCTCCGTCCGCTCGCACGATTGCGCCAGCGCTTCGGTGACGATGTCGACGCCGATTTTTTTCAAATTGCGCTCGACGAGTCGAGTCAATTCTTTCTCAAAGCCCGGCAGGATGAAATCGGAACCCTCCAGCACCGTAACCTTCGTACCGAACTTCGCGTACGTTTGGCCAAGCTCGATGCCGATATAGCCGCCGCCGATGACGATCAGGCTCTTCGGCACTTCGGACAGCTTCAGCGCTTCCGTCGACGAGAGAATACGTCCGCCGTAAGGGAACGCCTTCAGCTCGATCGGACGGGAGCCTGTGGCGATGATGCAGGCGTTGAAACGGTAACGGGCCGTTTCGTTATCGTTAAACAAGCGCGCTTCGTGTTCGTTGATGAACAACGCTTCGCCGTTGAAATATTGAATTTTATTGCCCTTCAGCAGCATGCCGACGCCGCCGGTTTGCTTCTTGACGATTGCGTCCTTCCATGCTTGCACTTTGCCGAAGTCGACCTTGACGTTCTCAGCCGTAATGCCGATGGACTCGGCATGGCTGACAACCTCGTATTGATGCGCCGCGGAAATCAGCGCCTTGGACGGAATGCAGCCGCGGTTCAAGCACACGCCGCCGACTTCCTCTTTATCGACGACGAGCACGCTCTTGCCGAGCTGCGCCGCGCGAATCGCCGCCACGTAACCGCCGGGTCCTGCGCCGATGACCAATACGTCAATTTCTACCGATGCGTCACCTACTACCATAGCGGGTTACACCTCCATTACAAGCAGTTCCGGATCGGAAAGCAGCTGCTTGATGTAATTCATAAAGTTTTGCGCCGTCGCGCCGTCGATAATGCGGTGGTCGAAGCTGAGCGAAAGCGCCATAACCGGAGCAATCACAATCTCGCCGTTCTTCACGACAGGCTTCTCGGAGATACGGCCTGTACCCAGGATCGCCACTTCAGGGAAGTTGATGATCGGCGTGAAGAACATGCCGCCCGCGGAGCCGATATTCGTAATCGTCAGCGTGGAGCCTCTCAGCTCGCTGCCGCTAAGCTTGCCTTCGCGGCCGCGAGTCGCCAAATCTTTGATCGCCGCTGCGATTGTCCAAATGTTTTTGCGGTCCGCATCCTGGATTACCGGTACGATCAGGCCGTTGTCGGTATCCGTAGCAATGCCGATATGATAGTACTTTTTGTACACAATTTCTTGCTTCTCTTCGTCGATCATCGCGTTCATCGCCGGGAATTGACGAGCCGCTGCGACCAAAGCCTTCACGATGAAAGGCAGGTAGGTCAGCTTGACGCCCTTCTTCTCGGCAACCGGCTTCGCTTTCTCGCGCAGCGCGACCAGACGCGTCACATCGACTTCGTCCATCAGCGTTACGTGCGGAGCCGTGTAGGCGCTCTTCACCATCGCGTTCGCGATCGCTTTGCGGATGCCCTTCAACGGCACGCGCTCTTCCTCGCGGTCGCCGCTGACAGCGCCCGCTGCGGACGAAGCCGCGCCAGGTGCCGCTGCAGCTGCCGCCGGCGCTGCTGCGCCAGCCTCAGCCACAGGCGCAGCAGCAGCCTTGCCGCCGCCAGCTGCAAAGCCGAGCACGTCTTCCTTCGTGACGCGGCCGTTCTTGCCTGTCGCCGGCACGTCGGCGATGTTCACGCCTTTCTCGCGCGCCAGCTTGCGCACGCTCGGCGTCGCCAGCACTTGGCCTGCCGCCGCTGCCGGCGCAGACGCCGGGCTTGCCGCAGGAGCGCTGCCCGCCATCGGCGTGTCGATCTTCGCCGCCGCAACATTGGCCGCGATCGCGCTGCCGACCGGCTCAACCGCCGCTGGAGCAGGCGCCGCTGCCGGAGCCGCGGCTGCTTCGCCGTGGCCGTGGGCTTGCTGAGGTACTTCGCCGACAACATCGATGATCGCGATGACGTCGCCAATCGTACATACAGTACCTTCGGAAACTTTCAGTTCGACGATTTTGCCTTCTACCGGAGAAGGAACCTCTACTGTCGATTTATCGTTCTGCACATCCATCAATATCGTTTCATCGTTTACGGAATCACCGGGCTTTACATGCCATTTGACGATCTCGCCTTCATGAATGCCTTCGCCCAGCTCCGGAAACCGGTATTCAAACGTTGCCATCGATCACTCACCGTCCTTGTCGCTTCATCGTTTTAGAAATCGAGCACTTTATTCAAGCCGGCAACGATTTTCGCCGGGTTCGGAAGCCATTGATCCTCGACTTGCGCAAAAGGATACACCGTATCCGGCGGCGCCACGCGCAGTACCGGGGCTTCGAGGTGCAGGATCGCTTTTTCGTTAATTTGCGCGATCACTTCAGCCGCGATACCGGACGTTTTTTGCGCTTCTTGCACGACGATCGCACGGTTCGTTTTCTTGATCGACTCGACGATCGTATCGATGTCAAGCGGCATCAGCGTACGCAGGTCGATCACTTCGACTTTCGCGCCGCGCGTTTTCTCGATTTCTTCCGCTGCTTTCAAGGACGTATGCACCATCGCGCCGTACGTGATGATCGTGGCGTCCGAGCCTTCGCGAACGACGTTCGCTTTGCCGATCGGCACCGTGTACTCGCCCTCCGGCACTTCCGCGCGGAACGAACGGTACAGATTCAAGTGTTCCATGAAAAAGACCGGGTCGTTATCGCGAATCGCCGAAATCAGCAAGCCTTTGGCATCGTAAGGGTTCGAAGGCACAACGACCTTGATCCCCGGCGTTTGCACCAGCAGGCCCTCAAGCGGGTCCGTATGCAGCTCGGCTGCTTTCACGCCGCCGCCGAAAGGCGTTCGAATCGTGATCGGAGCCTGGTAACGGCCGCCGGAACGGTAACGCATCCGTGCCGCTTGCACCGCGATTTGGTCGAACGCTTCGAAAATAAAGCCGACGAATTGAATTTCCATAATCGGACGGAAGCCTTGAATCGCCATCCCGACAGCCATACCGCCAATCGCGGACTCGGCCAGCGGCGTATCGAATACGCGCTCTTCGCCGAATTCGCCCTGCAGCCCTTCCGTTGCCCGGAACACGCCGCCTACTTTCCCGACGTCTTCCCCGAAAATGACGACGTTAGGATCGCGCTGCAGCTCGACGCGCATCGCGTCTTTTATCGCTTGAATCATTGTCATTTGAGCCATGGCTGAAAGTCCTCTCCTTTACGCTAAATAATCCGCTTTTTGCTCTTCCAGGTGCTGAGGCGTCGTCTCGAACATGCTGTCGATCAAGCCCGCAACCGTCATTTTCTCGGTCGTTTCCGCCTTCTTGATCTGCTCGGCTACCGTATTTTTCGCGTCTTCCACGACAGCCGCTTCTTCTTCCTCCGTCCAGAGGCCTTTGCTCGTCAAGTAGAGGCGGAAGCGGTTCAGCGGATCTCTAAGCTCCCATTCAGCCGTTTCTTCTTTGGTGCGGTATTTGGACGGGTCGTCGCCGGACATCGAGTGCGGCAGGAACCGGTAGGTGATCGCTTCAATCAACGTCGCGCCTTCGCCGCTGCGGCCGCGTTCGGCAGCGTCCTGTACGGCTTTGACAACCGCAAGCACGTCCATGCCGTCCACTTGCACGCCTTCGATACCCGCAGCTACCGCTTTATGAGCAACGGACAAAGCCGCCGTTTGTTTCGAGAATGGCGTGGTAATCGCATAACCGTTGTTTTGCACCATAAAGATCGCCGGCAATTTGAACGCGCCCGCAAAGTTCAGCGCTTCGTAGAAGTCGCCCTCGGATGAACCGCCATCTCCCGTATACGTGATGGAGACGCGTTTCTCGCCGCGCTTCTTGAACGCCATCGCTACGCCCATCGCATGCAAATATTGAGCGCCGATGATGATTTGCGGCATGAGCACATGCACGCCTTCCGGAATTTGTCCGCCGTGCTGGTGGCCGCGGGAATACAGGAACGCTTGGTACATCGGCAAGCCGTGCCATACGATTTGCGGCATATCCCGGTAGCCCGGGCAAATGAAATCGTCTTGATTCAGCGCGAATTCGCTGCCGATCATCGTCGCTTCCTGACCGGATACCGGCGCATAGAAGCCGAGACGTCCTTGGCGTGTCAAGTTCACGGCACGTTGGTCCCACGTTCTCGTGAATACCATGCGCCGCATCAGCTCGCGCAATTGCTCGTCTGTCAATTTCGGCATCGCTTCCGGATTGACCACTTGGCCGTCGGAACCGAGAACGGATAACGGCTGCACTTCTTGTACGCCAACGATATATGGCTTACTCATCAGATAAGTCACCTCTTACAGTTAATGTTGGAACAGGGGCAATATCGAAAAAACACAAATTCTGTTATAGTAGTATTATAAACCTGTTTTTGCAAATAACACAAGAACTATCCTGATAAATATGATTTTTTTCACAAATAATAACTATAACAGTTTCACAAAATGAATAGTACAGTGGGTGAAAATTGTGAAAACTATTATAATACAAACGGAGGTATCGACCGATGGAAGAAGACGTCTACTATAAACGAACGATCGTCAAAGAGCTTGTCCCGTCCACATATTTAGGCGAAAACCGCGCGCTGCGCATCTATCTGCCGCCCGGTTACAATGAGCTTCTGTCCTATCCCGTTATTTACTGCCAGGACGGCGAAGATTTTTTTAATTTCGGGCGAATCGCCACCGCCATGAACCGGCTGATCTACGATCACAACGCCGAACCAGCGATTATCGTCGGCGTCGACGTCGACAAAAGCGTTCGGACGAATGAATATGCGCCGGGCGGCGAACGTTTCGCGGCCTACTGCCGGTTTTTCGCAGAAGAGCTGCTGCCCTTCACTGAACATCATTACCCGGTACGCACCGATTCAAACGAACGGATACTTGCCGGCGACTCGCTGGGCGGAACGGTCTCGCTGCATCTTGCCTTAGATTATCCTAGCCTATTTAAGCAAGTTATATCCTTATCCGGAGCATTTTTGCAGTCAACCCAGGCACGGATCGCCGAAGAGCGCGATTTGTCCTGGCTGTCTTTGTCCATGCTCATCGGCACGGAAGAAACAGTGGTCTCCACCGGCCGCGGCACGTTCGACTTCCTCGAGGCAAACCGCATAACAAAACAGCTCCTCGTCGCGAGGAGCTGCCAGCTTGAATATATGGAGAAGCCCGGCAAGCATCTGTGGGGCTTCTGGCAGCAGGAGCTGCCTGCGATGTTATTGCGGTTTCTCTAGAATGCCGTAACGCGCGCGCATCTGTTCGGCCATCTCCCGCACCTTGGCGGCTTGCGGAAGCCACAGCTTGGCGGAAGCCGCGGCCAGCCCGGCCTCGCTTTGCCGCTCGCGAACGACGCGTTTCACCGCATCGGCGAACGCCGCGGCGCCGCCGAACCGCTCGCCGAGCAGCTCGGTCAGGCTCGCCATGCTGTCCTCCGTCACCCGCGGATAGGCCGCATCGGCCGCTGCGCCTTCGGCCGCCCGCTCGTAGAACGCACGCGCGAGCCGCGCTTTAGCGGCACCTGCGCCTTCGGCCACTACGAACGCCTGCACGACATACGCGTGCTGCTGTCTCCGCTGGGCGATGCCGCAAAACTTGCGGCCGCCGATGCTGAGGTCGAAATCGCCGGGACAGTACGCTCCGACGATTTCGCCCTTATCGACGCCGCCCCCGGCTTCGCGGAGCGCAGTCGCGATCAATTCGTACATCGTCTCGAAATCGTCGCGGAAATCAAGGTCTCCCTTTCTCCGCTTGGCACGGATGAACGAGACGTTCACCACCCCAAGATCCAGCGGCACAGCCGCCCCGCCGGAGTTGCGCACCGCGACGTTGTAGCCCTGAGCCTGGAGCCAACGGGTCGCTTGCGGCGCCCCCGGCAGCCGGCTGTCGCGCAGCCCCATCACGAACGCTCGCGGATGCCGCCACAGATGGACGATGGAAGGCCCTCCTTCGCCCGCATAACGGCAAAGCAATTCCTCAAGCGCGAACGGATACAGCACGTCCGCTTCGCCGAGCTCGTCGGTGCGGTCCAGGACCAGCACGCCTTCCCACCCGCTCGGCTGATGGCCCGTATCGTCTTTGTTCAGTGGTTCGTATGCGCGTTCCATGCCCGTTCCCCTTTTCCCCATCTTGTTCCTCTTATTGTAAAGAGGATACTCTTGGGATTCAAGGGAAGCTTACCAGAAATCTGTGCCGCATCAGCTTGTCGCGTCTTCCAGCCCTTCGATCTTCGCCTGTCCCCAAGGGGCCACTTTCACATGCACGATCAGCTGCGCGGCTTTTTCCTCAAGCTCTTTGCCCGTATTCTCCGGGACGTAATACTTCTCAATGCCGTAGCTCACCCGGAAGCCGCCTTCGTATCTGTTATCCCACGTGTACAGGGCGCGCGCTTTCAGCGTCACCTCGCCCGCTCCGACCGGCGGCTTCGCATCGTAAGCCGCCACAGGCTCGTATACGCCGTCGGCCCCCGGCTTCACGACGACGTATACGGCGTCCCCCCGCTTGACCTGCCGGTCCGAGCCTTTCCACATCACAGGCGTAACCGTATTGATATCATATGCCAGCGTGACGTAATCGCCGTACAACAAATCGCGCGGGTCGACGGGTACGGTGCGGATCCGGATGTCCTGGCCGTACCAGCCGACGGCGTAGTACGAGATCGCGATGCCGGCGAGCACAAGCGTTTGCAGCAAGGCGAACAGCGCGACCAGCCGCGACCGTCTTTTCTTCAAGTTCATCGCCTCGTTAGGCATCCCGGTTCCCCTCCCCCGCATCGTGTAACACCTGTTTGTTTTTTCGGTTCAAGAACCAGCTCAAGCCGATCAGGAGAACGCCCCCGATGATGAAAAAGAGCGATTTGTCCATAAAGTCCCACGTCAGCTTGCCGTAAGCGACGAGCGTGCTGCAAATGAACAGCGCCGTCCCGAAGTTGATTTTGAACCGCCAGCTTTCGGCATAGCCCCGCCACAGCACGTACAGCGAGAAGAAGAACAGCGACAGCAAATACATCACGTATATACCGGCGCTCAAGTAGAAGAACGGAACGAACAGCACCCATTCGTATGCGGTTGACAACCGCCCCCGCATCGATTTGCCGGCCAGCGAAGCAGCGAACAGCACGCCCAGCGCGCTCAGGTAGGCCAGCGGCTCCGGACTTAGCCCTTCGCGCAGCGAGCGTTCGCTCCACTCGCCGCCGATCAGCACCATGAACACGCCGAACACGAACGCGGCGGCGAGCGGCGCAGCTTGAAGCGCGTAGGCGCCGCGGCGCTCCTTCAACCAGTCCCCCAACACATACAGCGCAAGCGCCGGGATAAACATCCACATGAATTTATACTCTTCCGACAGCACCCACATGAGCGCATGCGCCGTGACACTTAAGCTGAAGCACCATACGAGCAGATCGCTGCGGAACTTCCAGCCGTAATAGCCAAGTCCCGCCGCCATGAGAAGAAAGGCGGTATAGCTGAAGCTGCCGAACGAAGCGACGCTGTAGACCTGCGCCGCATCGAACAACAGCAGCGCCAGCAAGTACAAGTAACGGCTGCGGTACATGTACGCGGCCAAAGCCCCCGCCGCCGCCCATAGAATGAACGACCCGGCATTGTAAGCGACCAAATGGAACATTTGACCGATCAGGATGATGCCGCCGCCGAAGCTGACGACCCCGAGACCGGCGAGCGCAATCCCCAGCTTCTGCGCGCCTCGCCGCGTCGCCGCCTCGCCGCCAGCGTAAAATCCGCACATGACGAGCACGATCAGCAGAAGCCGGAGCAGTTGGGGAATATCCTGCCAGTTTGCTGCAATAAAGCTCAAAATACCGAGACCGACCAACACGCTTCCCAAAATCGGAAGCAGGCCGACCGCATGCTTTTTATCCTCATAGAGTCCGATAATCCGATCGGCCTGCTCACGGGTGACAATTCCTTGATCGACCCAGGCCGACGCTTCGCGTTCCACCCATTTTTTGCTCAAGCGTATCACCTCTTGTCCGGACCGCATTCCAGTATGCCGTCCTGATACTTTCAGTATAGCGAAGAACGAGGCCGAGAACAGTACTAACTTCGGCTAGTACCTGCCCATTTTTCCATCAGTGGGTGCAGGAAAACTCCGAACTATCTTATTCAAATTTACCCTCTGCTACATTATAATGAATCTAGCTTCTTATTTTTCTATTTGGCGTTGCCCCCGGAGGGATTGTTCCTATATGATGTCCAGAAGACTTTTTGTCAAGCAATTGCTTGGCCTGCTTGCCTTAATGACCGGAGGCGCAGCCGCTACCCGGTTATTCGGAAAAGCCGCCCCCGGCGATCCAGCCGCTCCGCCGGTGCAGCCCGAGCTGCCGGTCCCGGCCCCTGCGAGCCAACCCGCAGCTTCCGGCGCGCCGCTGCTGTCCTTCTTCCTGCTCAGCGATCTGCATATCAGCGCAGCCGATTCGAGCATAGGCGATAAGCTGCACCTCGCGTTGAAAGACGTGAGCAATTTCGAATCAAGCGTCGATACGATCGTCTTCGGCGGCGACTTGACCGACTTCGCCCGCGATATCGAGTACAATCAGCTGAAAAAAATATTGGGCGCCTACAAGCTGCCTCCTTATTACGCGAATATGGGCAATCATGACTATTACGATATTTGGTTGACGGACCGCGGCGCTTTCTCCACCGAGACGATGCCCAACGGCAAGACGGATGCAATGGCGCGGGAGCGGTTCATGCGCTTTTTCGGGTATAAGGATAAACCGTATACAGACGTATGGGTGAACGGCGTACACCTCATCTTGCTCTCACAGGAGGCGTACGTGCAGGAGAAGCCCGATGTCGGCGAGGGCGCCTGGTATTCGGACGAACAGCTCGCCTGGCTGGAGGATAAAATGAAGGCGCACGCGGACGGCAAACCGGCGCTCGTGTTCATCCATCAGCCCCTGCCCGCACCCGGAACCGACGGCGGCACGCACCGGCTCATTCGCGCCAAACGGTTCCGCGCCATTCTCGAACCGTACCGCAACGTCTTCGTGTTCTCCGGACATTCCCACCGGACCTTTGTGAACGAGAACCATTACAATCAGGAGAACACGTTCCACTGGTTCAACAACGCCTCCGTCGGCAAAACCAGGGGCGGCACGAGCGGCACGCCGACCGTTCAAGGCATGTACGTGCAGGTGTACCCGCACCAAGTCGTCGTGAAAGGCCGGGAGTTCACCGACCGTTCGTGGATTCCGGGCGCGGAATGGACCGTGCCGTTGCGCGTGTAGACGAAGCGGGCGCGGTGTTCAAGGCGATCAACGCCTCCAACGCTTTCGACACAAAATGGGCTTCGCTCCTTCGAGCCAGCCCGTCATCTATTCATGCAATCGATCATACCCGTAAACCGCATCCCCGTGCACATACTTGAGCTTGGCGGCTTCGTTCCGGCCTGACGGATCCTCCGCCGGCGCAATGACCGAGAAAACCGCAAGTCCCTTCTTCTGCTCCCGGGCCAGCCATCCTACGCGCTCTTTCATCGCGGTTGGTTCACCCGGCTGGGGAAAAAGCGGAACGGTGGTTGTAAGCCTGCTTCTGGAATCTGTCCGATCTTCGGATAGATTCTTTTTTTATCCATGTAGGAAATAGGCAAATGTTGTCGAATGTAAATATGAATTGAACTATCGATGTATCGAATTTGTTGCAAAAGGTGATGAACGGTCGTGGATTTTGTTACCCAATTACTATTGAATATGCTCCTTGTCGTAACTCCGGTCATGATGTACCCCTTGTTCTGGATCGATCGTCTGCAGCACATCGACGACACCGGAAACCGGTGGGCCGCCGCCGCTCTCGCCGCCCTCTCGGCCGTGCTCAGCATGACGTATCCGGTTCAACTGGCCGACGGCTTCCAATACGACATGCGCTTTATCGCGCTCACCGCCTGTTTCATGTATACAGGAACGCTTCCTACGCTGGCGGTCTTCGCCGTCGTTGTGCTCTACCGGTTTATGGAGGGGGGCGCCGGCGCTTACGTTTCGCTCGCCATCACCGCAGTCGTCTTCCTCTTCTTGTGGGCCGTGAAGCGCAAAATTCATCCGTCCGCGCTGCTGCAAAAGCCGCTTGTCGCGGGATGGATCGGCCTGGTCGTTGTCGCCATCACCGCGGTCTTATCGATACCGTTCGCGGGACTCGGCCGCATGGTTTATAGTCCGGAAATCGCGCTTTTTTTTGTCGCCTATGCGCTGACTTATATGGGGACTTCGGTCATTATCGTATGTATCGTCCGGCAAATTCGCATCAATCTCGATTTGCGCAAGCAAATCCAGCAGCGCGACAAAATGAACCTGTTGAGCGAGCTGGCCGCTTCGTTTGCCCACGAAATCCGCAATCCAATGACGGTTGCGCGGGGATTCGTGCAGATGATGAAGCAGCGCGAGCTTACCGAAGAGAAGCGGCAGGTCTACAACCAGATGGTGCTTGACGAACTGGATCGCGCCCAGTCGATCATCAACGACTACTTGTCGTTCGCCAGACCGCAAATGGAAGCGCTGGAGCTGCTGGACGCCAAGCAGCTTGTGCTTCGGGCGCTGGAGCAGCTCGACACCTTCGCTCAACTGCGGAACGTCCGCATCGAAGTCGATCTGCAGGACAAGCTGATGATCAGCGCGAACGCGGACAAATTGACCCAGTGCATCGTCCACTTGTGCCGGAACGGCATCGAATCGATGCCGGGCGGGGGCATCCTGCGCATCATCGGGTCCGTGCAATCGTCCCGCGTCAGCATCGACATCATCGACCAGGGCATCGGGATGACCGAGGATGAAGTCGGACGTCTCGGCACTCCTTATTACACGACGCGGGGGAAAGGAACCGGACTCGGCATGATGGTGACCTACCGCGTCATTCAGAACATTCAAGGCCGTATCGATGTCACGAGCGAGCAGGGGAAAGGCACCTGTTTTACAATCACGCTCCCTTCGCTGCAGCCGAGCAGCTATCATTGATCAGCCTCCGCCAGTATGTCCATCGCTTCTTGAAAAAGAAGGATGGACTTATTTTTCGTTCCTGCCGGCACATGCCGAATGAGGACGGCAACGGCGTATTTCGGATGGTCCGCCGGTCCGTATCCGATAAACCAATGATTCTCGCCGGGCTTGCCGCCGGCCAGCTGCACTTGCGCCGTCCCGGACTTGCCGGCCACCGGCCACTTGGCGGCTTGCAGCGCGCTGCCGGTGCCGTGGTCCACGACTTGCGTCATCCAGCCCAGCATCGTCTTCGCCGTCGCCTGATGAATGGACGGGAACGCTTCCGCATCTGCTGCATGACGCGAATCGAACCGCTCGTATAACCTTTCGTTCCGGAACCGAACCTCTTGCACGACCCGCGGCGACAGCACCTGGCCGCCGTGGAACAGCGTTACGACAAGATTGGCCGCCTGCAGCGGGGTGAGCAGCACGTCACGTTGGCCGATCGCCGTCTGGACGAGCGCCCCCGCGTCTTTACGGTCGGTCGATGCGGCATACACTTGACCGGCTTCTTCCCCGTCCAGCTGCCGGAATCCCGCCGCCGCTGACGTATCCCCGAGCCAGCCGACCCGGTTCGTCAGGCCAAGCGATTGCGCATAGCGCTCCAGTCGTTCTCCGCCAAGCCGCTGCGCGACTTCCGCGAACACGATATTGCACGACTGGGCGAAGCCCTCCTCAAGCGTAAGCGTGCCGTGTCCCTCCTTCTTCCAGCACGTAAAGCCGAATTTCCCGAGCTCCCCGTCGCAATGAAACGTTTCGCCGGGCTTGACGACGTGTTCGTCCATCGCGGCCGCAGCGGTCACCGTCTTAAATATGGAACCCGGCGTCTCCGCCTTTAAAGCGCGATTGCCCCAGCCCGCCTCATTCGCCATATCGACGTGTTCCGGCTGAAAGCTCGGGCGGCTGGCCATCGCGATAACGTCGGCGTTTTCGATATCCATCACAACGACAGCCCCGTCGCGAATAGCCCATTGCTCCAGCTTGCCTTCGATACGCTCCTGCAGCTTGCGGTCCAAGGTTGTGACAATTTTCAACGGATAATACGGGTTGCCCGGCGTTACGGTGCGAATATCCAGCCCCGGAAGCGGCCGCCTTGCCGCATCCGTAAACAGCGACACCGAGGTTGCGCCGATCCCGCGCAGCCACGGCTCGAACGTTTTCTCCAGTCCGGCGTTGCCGATTTTGCTCGTCAATTGCAGCTCGCCCTTATGGAACTGGTCTGTGAATTGCTTCGTGATCCGTTCCGGGTTTTGCCCGATATACCCGATGACCTGGGCTGCAGGCTGGCGCCTGTCGTACCGTTCCTTATACGTCGTCACGCGTAAATCGGGAAGCCCTAGCGCGTCAAGCCGCTGCGCCTGATCCTCGGTCAGGGCAGCCGCTCTGCCATCGACCGTCCAAATTTGAGGTACCGTAAGCGAATCCAAAAAAACGGTCAGCTGCCGCTCCGGGACGCCAAGCACCTTCGCCGCTCGGGCGAGTGATGCTTCTCGTTCGGCGGCGCCGCTCGGGTCCGTTTCGATCGGAAATGCGGTCAGCACCCGCATCGTCTTCCCCGTGAGCGATACGCCGTTGCGGTCCACAAAGTCACCCCGTCCGCTGTCGAGCACGATTCCCTGTTCCCGCTGCACAACCGAATTTTCAACCAGATCGATCCCCCGGTCGGTCAAATGCGTAGCGGAGGCGACCTGGATCCAAAACAGCCGTACGTTCCAGCCGATCAAAACAAGAACGATGCCTATCAAAACGGTAAAATACGGTTTTTTTCAAGGTTGACGATTCATGCTCGCTCATGGCACTCACCTGCTCGCTTCGCGCTTGTGCTGTTTTCTTCCAGTATGCGCATATACAAGCTTCGACAAACGCGGCAGAGCTTGAAGTCAAAGCCGCACGCCTTCAATCCCATGAAATGGAAAAAAGCGCCCGCCTCTCCGCAGAGGCAAGCGCCGTAACGTGAACCGATCACTCGGTCTATACTTGGAATTTGGATAACGATTCTTTCAAGGAATTGGACAGCTCCTCCAGCTTGTCGGACAGCTTGACGAGTCCGGTGGAAACGTTGAGCTGCTCCGAGCTGAGCGATGCCACTTCCTCCGAAGTGGCCGACGACTGCTGCGCCACCGCGCTGACGTTAGCCATCGCATCGCTAAGCACCGATTGGGACGATTCCAATTGACTGATCGACTCGGTCACTTCGGACAGGCGCTCGATAAAGCCTGCCATTTGCGTATCAACCTGCTTGAAGATGGAATCCGCTTCCTTAACCGACGAAATTTGCTCTTGGAAAATCGGATACGCTTGCGACAACACCTGCACCGTCTCGTCAATTTCCTTCTGAATTTGCTCCGTGATTTGCCCGACGATCGCAATCGACTGACGGGATTGATCGGCCAGCTTGCGGATTTCATCGGCCACGACCATAAAGCCTTTGCCTGCCGCGCCGGCTCGAGCCGCTTCGATGGTCGCATTCAAGGATAGAATGTTCGTTTGCTTCGTCATATTGCCGAGCACGTCGAGAATTTTACGAATGGAGCGCGTGCTTTCTTTTAAATTATCGACTTTCTCCACCATGGAGCGGGTCATCGATTCCGTTTCGTTCGTTTTGCCGATCAGCTCGCTCATATAAGTGATCCCTTGCTTACTCGAGCCTTGTACTTCGCCGGCTGACGTGCCCATGATCACGTTCGCTTCCACGACACTTTTCATCTGCTTGGCGATGTTGTGCGTCAATTCGTTGCCTCGCTCGGACTCGACCGCCAAGCTGGATGCGCCGTTGGCGATTTCCTCGGTCGCGATCGAGATATCTTTGGCGGACATCGCCGTTCTCTTCGACGCATCGGACAAGTCGGCCGCCGTCTGCAGCACCTCTTGCGCGGAAGCGTTCGTTTGCTGCACAAGCGCCGTAATTTTCTCCATCATTTGGTTGAAGCTGACGCTAAGCTGCCCGATTTCGTCCTGGCTCTTCACATCCATACGGACGCGCAGATTGCCCTGCTCGCCTTCCTTCATCAGGTTGCGCAGCAGCACGAGCGGACGCCCGATCATGCGGGCGATGAAGTAACCGATGATGACGGCAATGACCATCGCCCCGAGCGCCATGCCAAGCGTCAGGTTGAAAATGACCGAAGCGTCTCTGACCAATTCGTTGACCGGCATATAACCGATGAAGTTCCATCCGTTAACCTGCGATTTGTAGTACACGATCTGGTAATCGCCCTTAATGCTGGTCAGCTTGCCGTTCCTCTCTTTGAAAGCGTCTTCGGGCACATCCAGCTTGCTTTCTTTGCCGAGCTGTTCCTGATTCGGGGAGTACACGTACGTATTCGTATCGGAAACGATGATCGTGCTTCCGCCTTCGCCCATGCTGATGCTTTCGGTTTCCCGGCCGATCGTATCGACGCCGATTTCGATCAGCAGCACACCGGTAATTTGACTCGTCGACGGGCTTTTCAGTATGCGGCCCAGGGCGAACGTCGGCTGCGCGTTCCCCAGAACGCCGTCGGTGAATCCTTTCTCCTGTGTACTAAGCCAGACCGCCTGACCGTTGCCCTCGATGATTTTCTTGAACCAGTCCTTCTCGGCCCGGCTGTCGTTGCCCATCGTATTGGCCGTCGAACTTATAGGTTCGCCCGTTTCCGTCAGCAAATGCACGGCTTTAATGCTTTTATTAGAGAAAGCATAAACATTCAGCTTCTCGTTCACTAACCGGTTCAAGTTCATATAATCGTATGTATCTCGTCCTGTTGCGCGAAGATTCGTGATCGTTGCCCGCAAATCTTCGTTCAGCATCATCTGCATGGTCAAATCTTCGAAGGTCGAATAGATCAGGTCAAGCTTCGATCCCGCTTGAATGATCGTTTGCTCCGAAGCGTCCGCCACTTTGTTCTGAAGGACTTGCTTGGACTTGTAATAAGAAGTCAAGCCAACCGTCAACACAAAAAACAAGATGCAGAAGAAAAAAATCAAGAACAGCTTCGCCCCGACGGATTTCATAAGATGGGTCATCCGCATGTTCTGTAAGGATTCGGCGACAGAACCGGCAGCGCTTGTGCCAGACCGCTTAGACCGGGATGTTTGTGCAGCAAGTTTCATTTGTGCGCTTTTGCCGAATTTTTGCAGGCTTACAAGTAGTGAAGACAACCTATTCTTCACAGGAAACACCACCTAATTCATTTTGGTTTCAAATCATTTTCTTGTTGCTTCTAGGTACAAGAACCTATTCGACATATTAAGCCAAAATCCTCCACCTTTTATGTATTCCTTTCCAATAAACATAGTGCTTGGTGATTAGCCTATGAAAAGGTTTTATAGGCATGTTTATATATATCGGGATAAAGCCCGTCCTTTTGAAGTACTTTTTTGTTCGAATTTCCGGACACGCAAAAAGGCCCGCGAGCGTGAAGCTTGATCGCGGGCCTTTCTTTTTCGCATTTCCGTTATTTGCCGACTCGTTTGCGCATCATATCGAACGGACGAACCGGCTGCTCCACTTTCATCCGAATCAATTGCAGCGGATGGCGGGCGGCGTCAAGCGCCTCTCCGGCCTCGTTCGCGATGCTGGGCACCTGCTGCTTGAAGAATGTGCCGCCCGGGCCGAAAAACTCCACCTCTTGTCCCGGTTTAAAGTGGTTGCGCTGCTGGATGAGCGCTATGCCTTCGGCCGGATCGTAGTCCATCACGACGCCGACGAAGTCGTAAGGCGCCGCTTTGTCCTCCGGCTCGAAGATGTGATCCTCGTGACCCGGTTCGTCGTAGAAAAAGCCGGTGTTCAGCGGACGGTTCGCCGCCTTCTGAATTTCGTACAGCCATTCCGGCTTTAACGTATAATTTTGCGGATCGTCGAAGTACGCGTCGATCGCTTGGCGGTACGCATTCACGACCGTCGCCACGTAGTGGACGCTCTTCATCCGCCCTTCGATCTTGAAGCTGTCGACTCCGGAGCGAATCAGCTCGGGGATGTGCTCGATCATGCACAAGTCTTTCGAGCTCATCGAGAACGGATTGTCACCCTCCTGGAACAACGGCAGCTCCTTGATGCCGATCTGAGACGCAGACGTCCCGCCGAGCTCCTCTTCCGTTGTAAACAGGTCATATTTCCAGCGGCACGACTGCGAACAGCCGCCCCGGTTCGAATCGCGGTCCGTAAAATGGTTCGACAGTACGCACCGGCCTGAATAGGAGCTGCACATCGCGCCATGCACGAACACTTCGATTTCGATGTCCACGTTGCGCTTGATGTCGACGATCTCCTCCATGCTCACTTCGCGCGCCAGCACGACGCGGTCCACGCCGTCTTCCTTCCAGAACTGCACGGCCTGCCAGTTCATCGTCGACTGCTGCGTGCTCAAATGAATTTCCAGCTTCGGCGCCACCCGCCGGCACGTCTCGATAATGATCGGATCGGCTACGATGATCGCGTGTACGCCCGCATCCTGAATGCCGCGCAAATAGTCCTCCAGGCCGTCGATATCCTCGTTGTGCGCAAAAATGTTAGTCGCGACGAACACCTTGGCGCCGTATTTTTCGGCAAACTCAACGCCCTCGCGCATTTCTTCGAATGTGAAATTATCCGCGTTGGAACGCAGCCCGTACTGCTGCCCACCGATATATACCGCATCCGCGCCGTAATGCACGGCGAACTTCAGCTTCTCCAGGCTGCCCGCAGGAGCCAGCAGCTCCGGTTTATCCAGACGCACGCGTTTGCCCAGCAGCTCTTGATTGATTAATGTCATCGCACTCACCCCATTTCGTGTAACGCTTCTTAGTATACTTGCTCTTTATAGAAGAACCCGTACGACAGCTCGCGCCGCGGATCCTGCAGCTTGCGAATCGCCTCCAGCCACTCTTCCTGGAACCGGTAACCGCCCGGGTCCGCCGTATAGGCGTCGATCGCTTGTCTGTAGCTGCGCAGCACCGTTTCGTTGTAGGCCGGCGTCTTCAAGAGCGACTCCACCTTCAAGCAGTCGATGCCGCCTTCCAGCAGCTCGTGAAGGCTGTCCAGCATGCAGACATCGTCCGAGCTCATAATGTGCGTGCCGTTCACATCCTCGTACACCGGATACCGCTCGTTCTGACGCTCCTGCTCGATCAGGAACAAACCTTCATCCATGCCGAGATCCAGCTGTTCCAGCTCTTCGGGACGGCCTTGATGTTCCTTGTAATTCGTCAGCAAGCTCCGCTTCGAGTGGTAAATGTTCGTGATGCCGTGCACCTGCACTTGAACTTCCAGCTCGGGCAGCTGCCGCTTGATCTCCAGCGTCTCCTCGAGGTTCAACTCGCGCGCCAGCACCATCCGGACGGCTCCCTTGCCCGCCCAATACCGGGCCGTCGCGTAGTTGGTCGACGTCATCTCCGCATTCCAATGCAGCTTCATGCCGGGCGCCGCTCTGCGAACGGCGATTAGTACAGCAGGGTCGCCGAAAACGAGCCCGTCGACCTGCACACGGTCCAGCTCTTTCAAATACGTTTCAAGCGGGGCCAGCAGCCCGTTATCCATAAGGTTGTTCACCGCCACATACACACAGGCGTTGCGTGCATGCGCCCAAGGAACAAGCTCTTCAAGCCCGGCTATGGAGATCTCGCCCGGTAAGCGCAGGCCGAAGCGATGCTCGCCTACGACAACGGCGTTTGCACCCGCCTCGATATAACGCTGCGCCTCCCGGACCGTACCGGCCGGGATCAGCAATTCCGGTTTTTTCGTCATGACAGTCACACCTTCTTTCCTTGAGACAACTTTGATCTACTTGTTGCTCTCGGCAATATTTTTCTTATGCTGCTCGAACGTTTCCGCAAACAAGTGCGTTCGGCTGCCGTCCTTCTTCGTCACGTAGAACAAATAGTTCGTCTCGGCGGGGTAAATCGCCGCGTGAATCGAAGCGAGCGACGGGCTGGCGATCGGCCCCGGAGGCAGCCCTTTGTTCAAGTACGTGTTATACGGGCTCTCGATACGCAAATCTTTCTCGAACAGCCGCTCTTTCGGCTTATCGAACAAGTATTGAATCGTGGCGTCAATTTCCAGCTGCTTGTTTTGCTTCAACCGGTTGTGAATAACGCCGCTGACGAGCGCCCGCTCTTCCTCTACCGCCACTTCCCTCTCCACCAAGGAGGCGAGCGTTAACATTTGGTGAAACGAAAGGCCGCGTTCGGCCATCGCCTGCCGCCAGCCTTCGGGCAGCTCCTGCAGCCGTTTGTCCAATTCGCCGACCATCGTGGCGATCATCTCCTGCGCCGAGGCGTCTTTCTTCCACTCGTAGGTTTCGGGGAACAAGTAACCCTCCAGCCGCACCTTCATATTCGGGTCCGCCGGTATGCCCGAAGCCACCGAGTCCCCGGATCCTTGGAATTGCTGCGCCGCCGCTTCGAACGCCTGCGCGTCGACGCCGAGCTGCTGCAGCTTCTCGGCTGTTTGCTTCAGCGTAAAGCCTTCCGGAACGGTGAGGCGTATACCTGCCGACTTCACCGTCTCGCCGCGATTGAACAGCGAGACGATCGCTTCCTTCGACAAGCCGGGCGACAGCTCGTATTCGCCCGCTTGAAACTTGCCGCCCTCGCCCTTCAGCTTCAAGTACCACGTGAAGAGCCGCGCATCGCGGATTAACCCTTTCTCTTCAAGCTGCGAGGCAAGCTCGCTGATCCCCGTTCCGGGAGGGTACGCCACCCGCTTGAGCTCGCTTGACGCCGGAAGCGGCGCAAGCCCGCGGCTGACGTACAGCATCAGCCCTAGCGCGGTCCCAAGGCCGATGAGAATTATGATCATGATTGCTGCAATTCCAACACGTTTCAGCGACATCGCCTGCTATCTGCACCTGAAAGGGCGCCGCTCCTTTCTTCTATTCAAACGAAAAAGAGCGGAGAATCTCCGCTCGTGGTATACGGCCAACCTACATTACAACGATTCATCCGCCGGAAACGTCCATTCGTCGAAAAGCTCCGAGACCTCTTCCCACTCGTCGTCGTCTTCGATCGTCTCCAGCGCAAGTTCCCCGTCTTCATTACGCGTTACGCGAAAAACTTCCGGTTCATCCTCTTTGCCCGGCTTCGCCTTCTCCAGCATGGCATAGCCTTGGCCGTTCCTGACAAGCTCCGACACAATGCGGTACACGACGGATTCTTGATGCTCATCATATAAAATAATATCATCTCCGTACGCTTCCCGCAACTGGCGCGTCGGCACCGCTTCCGAGGCCGAATTCGACATGGGCCTCCTCCTTTGCACCTAAGCTTACTTGGACTCTTCTTCGTCTTCCTCGAATTCGTCCATCAGCGTGTTGAACGTTTCTTCGACAATGTTCCATTCTTCTTCATCGTCGATCGTGTACAGCTGCAGATCGTCGCCGTCTTCTTCATAACGGAACGCATACACCTCGTCGGATTCCTCGTCGGCGTCCACAGGGACGACCATCATGTACTTCTTGTCCGAGCCGTCCACTTCGAACTTCATAATCACTTCAAATTCTTCTTCGTTGCCTTCATCATCCGGAATGAATATAATTTCGGGCTCTTCTTCCTGCAACAGCTCTTCGTTCACGTTCTGGTCGTTCTGAGACATGAGTTCTTCACCTCTTCGAGTTGGAGTTGGCATCCATATATCCTTGCAATATGAGCGCGGCCGCCATCTTATCGATGACCTGCTTTCTTTTCTTGCGGCTGACGTCCGCCTCGAGCAGCGTACGCTGCGCGGAGGCGGTGGTCAACCTTTCGTCCCACAAATGTACGGGCAATTGTAGTTTTTCATGTAAACTTTGGGAAAATGCAATGCAAATTTCCCCACGCGGGCCGATCGTGTTGTTCATGTTCTTCGGCAAGCCGACCACGATCTCCGACACGCCGTAATCGCGGATAATTTCGCGCAGCCGGTTCGTGTCCCTCTCTTCCGTCGTACGACGGATGACTTCCAGCCCTTGCGCGGTCCAGCCCAGCTCGTCGCTTACCGCAACGCCGATCGTTTTGTCCCCGTAATCCAAGCCCATTAAGCGCATAACTTGCTCCTGTCCGTCCCTCTTGCGTCCCGCTTCTAAGATTTGTACTGCTGCAAATAGGAACGAACCAGCTCTTCGATCAGTTCGTCCCGTTCCCGTTTGCGAATGATGCTCCGGGCGTTGTTGTGACGCGGAATGTAGGCCGGATCGCCGGAGAGCAGGTAGCCGACAATTTGATTGATCGGATTGTACCCTTTTTCCTGAAGCGCGTCGTACACCGCGAGAATGACTTCTTTGGGCGAGGTTTCGATTTCTTCCGCTTTCATGTTGAATTTCATCGTTTTATCCATAGAACTCATATCTGCGAAGCACCCCCCTGCAAAGTTATTACTGACTTATTCGCCATCGGCCATAAAATTCCTGTTGACAGCGAACATTTATTTGGATGCGACCAGCCGTTCGACCGTTCCGAGGGCTTCCTTCAGCTTGGAGGCGTCTTTACCGCCCGCCTGCGCCATATCCGGACGGCCGCCGCCGCTGCCGCCGCAAGCCGCAGCGACTTCTTTAATCAGCTTGCCGGCATGATAGCCTTGCCCGACCAAATCCTGTGAAACGGCCGCTACCAGATTCACCTTATCTTCCGCCGCAGCGCCGAGCACGATGATGGCCGAACCGAGCTTTTGCTTCATCTGGTCGACGATATTGCGCAGCGATTCCATATCGCCCGCGCTTACTTCGGCCGCAAGCACGTTAACCCCGTTCACGGCTTTGACCTGATCGGTCAGGGAGCCGGCTTCAATGCCGCCCAGCTTCGCTTTCAACGATTCGTTCTCGCGGGAAAGCTCCTTCAATTGGGTGAACAAGCCTTCCACCCGTTTCGGCACGTCCGTAATATTCGACTTCAGCAGGCTTGCCGCATCGCGCAGCAGCTGCAGCTGTCCGTCCAAGTATTGGTAGGCCTGACGCCCGGTCGTCGCTTCGATCCGCCGTATGCCGGAGCCGATGCCGGACTCGCTGACGAGCTTGAACAAGCCGATTTGGCTCGTATTGGACACGTGGCAACCGCCGCACAGCTCCAGGCTGTAACCGCCGATGCGAACGACACGCACAACATCTCCGTATTTTTCCCCGAACAACGCCATAGCGCCCATCGCTCTCGCTTCGGCGATCGGCTTGAGCGAAATGTCCACCTCGAGGCTGTTCCAAATTTGCGCGTTGACCCGCCGCTCGATCTCCTGCAGCTCTTCGGCGGAAATGCTTCCGAAATGCGAGAAGTCGAAACGCAGACGTTCCGGCGCAACGAGCGAGCCCGCTTGATTGACATGGTCGCCCAGCACTTCTTTCAAAGCTTTATGCAAAAGGTGCGTCGCCGTATGATTCTTGATAATGTCCTCGCGGACATCCTGAGTCACGGTTGCCTGCACCGTCTCTCCGCTGCGCAGCACACCGGCCTGGACGACGACGGTATGCACGTGCTGGCCGTGGGGCGCTTTGCCGACCGATTCGACTTTAAGCACGGTATCGCCCGCTGTCATGTAGCCGTGATCGCTGACTTGACCGCCGCTTTCCGCATAGAACGGCGTCCGGTCCAGGATAACCTGACACGTTTCACCCGTTCCGACCAGATCGACGAACTGCTGCTCATGCACGATTGCGATCACTTTAGCACTTGTTACCAAATCAGTATATCCAACAAACTCGCTTTTAACCGTAAAATCAGCCAGCGGTCCGCCCTGCACCTTCATGCTGTCAGACTCCTGGCGTGCCGCGCGGGCGCGGTCCCGCTGCTCCTGCATCGCACGGTCGAACCCTTCGCGGTCCACCGTCAGCCCTTGCTCCGAAGCATAATCCTCCGTCAGATCGAACGGGAATCCGTAGGTATCGTACAGCTTGAAAGCGTCCGATCCGCTGATCGTGGTCAAACCATCCTTGCGGGCCTTCTCGGTCAACTCGGCCAGAATGGCGAGACCGCCGCCGAGCGTCTCATGGAAACGCTCCTCTTCGGTACGGATCACCTTCTCGATAAATTCGCGCTTCTCCACCACTTCCGGGTAGTACACGCCCATAATTTCGCCTACGACCGGCGTCAACAGGTACAGGAACGGCTTATCCATACCGAGCACCACTTTGCCGTATCGGACCGCACGGCGAAGCAAACGGCGGATGACATAGCCGCGTCCTTCATTGGACGGCAGTACGCCGTCGCCGACGGAGAACGCTACCGTCCGGATATGGTCGGCGATAACTTTGAGCGCGACATCCTGCTCGTCGTTTTCTTTGTATTTGACCCCGGCCAGCTCGCACGTTTTTTGAATGATCGGCTGGAACAGATCGGTGTCAAAGTTCGAATCGACATCTTGCAGAATCGAAGCGAACCGTTCGAGTCCGGCGCCGGTATCGATGTTTTTGTTCGGAAGCGGCGTATAGCTGCCGTCCTTATTATGGTTGAACTGCGAGAATACGAGGTTCCACACCTCGAGGAAGCGCTCGTTCTCGCCGCCCGGCCAGCATTCCGGATCGTTCAGGTCGCCGTATTTGTCGCCGCGGTCGTAAAAAATTTCCGTACACGGTCCGCAAGGCCCTTCGCCGATATCCCAGAAGTTTTCCTGGAGCTTGTAAATTCGCTCTTCCGGAATCCCGATTTTCTTGTTCCAAAGCTCGAACGCTTCCGTATCTTCCGGATATACGGTAACGGAGAGACGCTCCGGATCGAAGCCGATCCATTCTTTGTCGGTCAGAAACTCCCACGCCCACGTGATGACTTCTTCCTTGAAGTAATCGCCGATGGAGAAGTTGCCGAGCATTTCGAAAAAAGTGTGGTGGCGGCGCGTCTTCCCCACGTTCTCGATGTCGTTCGTCCGGATACACTTCTGCGAGTTGGCGATCCGCGGGTTCTCCGGTACGATGCGGCCGTCGAAGTACGGCTTCAGCGGCGCCATCCCGGCGTTGATCCAGAGCAACGACGGGTCGTTGTGAGGCACGAGCGGGGCGCTCGGCTCGATTTTATGGCCTTTGCTTTCAAAAAACTTTAACCATTTGGAACGAATTTCACTAGCTTTCACTTTCGTAAGCCCCCCCTGAATTGAAATGAAACGGGAAAAACAATAAAAAAACGCCCCTGAAAACAGGGACGATTGCTCGCGGTACCACCCTGGTTATTGCACGGCCTTCGCCTGCGCTGTTAACGCTCGGCGGTTCGGTGCAATCTCCTCTTCGCGGACGATAACGGGTCCTTCCGGCGGAGTTTATCCGCGCTCCGAAATGAGCGTTCAGTCGCCCTTCATTAGGAAGACTCTCGCAGCGGACCGCACCCAAGCCCGGCTCTCGGACATGGCCTGCGCCTGCCTTCTCGCCGTATCGGTATGCATCCGAGCCTTCTCTCTGGCTAATGGACTACAACCTACTGAATTTCTTCAACGCTTTCTTGTTTGGAAGCCAAAGCTTTACAAAGCAAAATTATACCTTTCCGACGGCGGGCCTGTCAACCGAGATCCGCCCTGTAGAGCCCGGCATTTGGGCGTATCCCGTTCCCGTGTCCCGTGCGGGGCCGGGGCCCTACTCCCAAACGAGGGAGGTCAACAGCTTGTGTTCGAACGCCCGGATGACGAATGCCTCGTAGAAGTCGCGGCGGACAATCCATTGGTACACCGCATTGTGGTGCGCATAGAAC
Organism: Paenibacillus sp. EPM92; assembly: GCF_016586185.1. NCBI lineage: Bacteria > Bacillati > Bacillota > Bacilli > Caryophanales > Paenibacillaceae > Paenibacillus > Paenibacillus sp. EPM92. Next base: position 92,693 of record NZ_BCPS01000056.1, on the reverse strand, counting down.
AACACGTCGGTCAGAACGTCGTTATGGCCAAAATAATCGCGCACCGCCTTCACGCCCTTCTCGACACTCGCATCCGGCACGGATAGACGCAGCCAAAATTCCACGTCCGCCTCCCCGTCGTTCTGCTCCTCCCAAGATAAGAGCTTCTCGTCATATGTATAGCGAAGCTTTGTCATCGCAGCCTTTCCCCCTTACATCAAATATCTTACATAAATATATACGTGCGCCAGCGCCACCGAAAACAGCATCAAAGGAAATGCGATTATCATATATTTCATAAACGATATCGGATATCCTTCCCTGGCGGACATGCCGGCGACGATCAAGTTGGCGCTGGCCCCGATCAGCGTCCCGTTACCGCCGAGGCAAGCCCCTAGCGCAAGGCTCCACCAGAGCGGCTCCAAATCGGATACGCCCATCGTTCCCATCTCGAAGATCATCGGAATCATAGTGGCCACGAACGGGATATTGTCGAGGAACGCCGAAGCGAGCGCGCTAAACCACAAAATCATGATCGACGTCTTCGTCACATCCCCGCCGGTCAACTTGATCGCCTGCTCGGCCAAAGCCGCGATGACGCCGGTTTCAACTAAACCCGATACGAGCACGAACAATCCGATGAAGAAAAATATCGTCATCCACTCGACCCGGCGGAACGATTCTTCCAAATAATGCTCCCCGGTTAACAGGAGCAACAGGAACGCGCCGGCCAAGGCCACCGTGGCCGATTCCAGATGGACGATCTGATGGATGAAGAAGCCGCCGATCGTTAAGCCCAGCACGACCAAACTTTTGCGAAGCAGCGCCGGGTTCTGGATTTCCGACTTTTCATCCAGATCCATGACGCCGCGCCGCAGCTCCTCCGTTGTCTGAATGTCTTTGCGAAACAGCAGGACGAAGACCGGGATCGTCGCGATCAGGATGATGATCACAATCGGCGTCAGGTTGTTGATGAACGCCATGAACGTCAGTTCCTTCACCGCGCTGCCGATCATAATGTTCGGCGGATCGCCGATTAACGTCGCAGTCCCGCCGATGTTGCACGCAAATATTTGTGAAATGAAGAACGGGATCGGATTGACCCGCAGCTGTCGCGTAATGCTGAAAGTGACCGGCACCATCAGGAGCACCGTCGTGACGTTGTCGAGGAACGCCGAACCGAACGCCGTCACGATCGCCAGCGCGACCATGATGCGCGCGGGGTGTCCGCCGACTTTTTTGGCCGCCCAAATTGCGACGTACTTAAATACCCCCGTCTCCGCCGTAATGCTGACGATGATCATCATCCCGACGAGCAGTCCGAGCGTGTTAAAGTCGATGTGATGGAGCGCCGTTTCCTGATTAACGATTCCGAGCACAACCACTAGAATGCCGCCGGTCATGGCGACGATCGTTCGGTGGATTTTCTCCGAGATGATGAATCCGTAGGCGACGAGAAATAACCCGATAGCGATGAGCGCTTGCTTGTCCATATAGATAGTCCTCCTGCGATGTCTGGTGAGACCCTGAAAAAAGACAAAGAGGAGCCCTTGGTGACAGGCTCCTCCTATGAAACGATTGCTGAATATGCAGTTGTAGACGGGCTTCAGGGTCTCCCGAAAAAAATTCCATCTGTATATACGCCGGAGGTTGCAATTTGTTGCGCCCATGACCAAATTTTTTTTAAACGGTTCGTTTATGCACGTAATATAAAAAGACATGCTGCAGAATAACCTTGATTACCGCAAAGAACGGAACCGCCAATATGAGCCCGACCACACCCGCCACCTCTCCTCCAACGAGCAGCGCGAACATGATAAATAATGGGTGCATGTTCAAAGAACGGCCGACTACCTGCGGTGAGATGACGTTGCCCTCGAGAATTTGGCAGACGGTATTGACCACGATAACCAGCAGCAGCATTTTGATCGAAATCGTCGAGGCGACGATGAGCGCCGGAGCCGCGCCGAGAAACGGCCCCAGGTACGGAATGATGTTGAACACCGCGACCACGCTTGCCAGCAGCAGCGCATAGGGGATGCCGATTGCCCAATACCCGATGTAAGCAAGCAGCCCGACAATCAGACAAACCGTAAACTGTCCGCGAATGTAGTTGCCGAGCGCCGTATCGATATCGGTCAGCATCGACACAATCTCTTTGCGGTGCGTTCTGGGCACAATGGCCAGCGTCGTTTTTTCGATCAATTGAAAATCTTTCAAAATATAGAATGCGACGAACGGGATAATAAAAATCATAAACAGCTTATTGATCGTATTGCCGATCCCGTTGATGTAATCGGCGATCGCCAGCGAGATGCCGTCCTCCAGCTTCGCCAACGATTGATGGATCCCGATCCGGACGCTGTCCGGCAAAAACTGCAGGCCGTTCAAGTCGTCGACCAGGCTCTGCGCCTTGAACGAAACGTCCGGCATGTGCTCGTTCAGCTCCGCCAGCTGGCGAACGAGCATCGGAATCACGTTCATCAGGATGACCGTCATGGACATGATGAACAAGGCGTAGATCAGAAGCACAGCGATCGTACGCGGCACTTTGCGTGCGCCCAGCAGCGAGACGACCGGATTCAAGACATAGGAAATAATGAGCGCGATGATAAACGGTGTCAAAATTTCGCGCAAAAACCAATACACCCCTGAAATCATCGGCCGGAGCTGCATCAGCAAATATAAAATAACAAGAATGAGCAAGGTATAAACCATCCCGAGCAGAACGCGGTTTTTGGGCAGCCGTTCCAGACACGTCCCCTCCTTCGGCATCTTTCGGTACCGGCTTCGTCAGTACGAACGAACTTCCATATACTACAGTATATGTACAACCCCTGGTTCTTAACCCAACATTCGGACGTCCCCCGCACATAAAGCCGGCACGAGCCGAATACAATGAAGAAGGACGAACGGGGCAAAAAAACACCGCAAGCGAAGGAGCGACGCTCCCTGCAGCGGTGTTCATAGGCGTTATATTGTAAGTCGGCTTGCCGGTCCGAACCGTTAGTTGGCGTGAACTTGCGGCATTTCCTCTTCAAAGAAGAGATCATCCAACGAACTTAACGTACCGTCTTCCTCGACTTGGAATACGGACATCTTCTCCCCGTTCACGGTCAGTTCGATAAAGCAGCCCCAGCAATAAAATTGATGCGAGCCGATTTTGCCGATATCTTTGGAATTACAGTTTGGACAACGTAACATCTGTATCACCCTATTCTTCTTTTGGTACGAAGATTTCCTCCAACGCCTCGCTTGCGCGTACGGGAACAATTAAGGCGTCCTCGCCGACTTTCACGGAATCCGGCATGGGCAGCCATTTGCGCCCTTCTTTGAGATCTGAAATGAAACCCTCGGTCAATTCGTATCCTATTACTTTTTTACCCGTTTTTGCATCTAAATAAACATCCTCGACGACGCCGAGTTGTTGACCGTTCACGGTCAGCAGCGGAAGTCCCTTGATCCGGTGTCTCCCGCCAAGCAGAAGCTTCCAGGTATTCTTCGCTTCAAGCGGCTTAATCGCGTCCTCCCGCTTGATCGTAACGGCGTCTTCGCCTAGTGCGATAACGTCTTCCCATTCCACGCAAGTCGCTTCTTGAAACCAATGTCCCGCCCCTAGCAGAAACGCCTGCACTTGCCAATCCTCGTCGAGCAGCAGATCCGTAACTTCACCGACTTGTTTGCCGGTATGCACGCAGATCACAGGCAACCCGATCACATCCCGCGTACGTCTCACCAAACTCTCTCCAATCGTGAATTGGCTTAAACGATACTACGTAAACGGCGGATGACGGTTTCAACCCGTGACGCGGTTTCGCGAATCTGTGCGGAATCATTCGAGGCGCCGAAGCTGAACCGAATCGCCGACGAAGTTCTCGCTTCGGATAACCCCATCGCTTTCAGCACATGGGATACCTCCAGCGATCCTGAGGTACACGCCGATCCGCTTGCCGCCGCGACTCCGGCCAAATCGAGATTCATCAGCATCGATTCCGTCGAGACGCCCGGGAAGCTGACGTTCAGGATGTGCGGCAGCCGCTCGCTCGGATGTCCGTTCACGATGAAATCGTCCGGGCTGAGCCGCTTTTCCAGCTCGTTTACCAGTTCTTGACGTAGTGTTTCCACGTGATGTTTCTTTTCATACCTCGCGCGGTCAAAAAGTTCAACCGCCTTCGCAAAACCTGCGATCGCCGGGGTATTCTCCGTACCTGGGCGCCGTTTGCGCTCCTGGGAGCCGCCGTAGCCTAACGGCACGAACCGAGCGTTCTTCGCTATATACAACGCGCCGACCCCTTTGGGACCGTTCAATTTGTGCGCGGAAAAGCTCATAAAGTCAACAGGCAGCGCATGCAAATGAAGCGGCATGTAAGCCAGCGCCTGAACCGCGTCGACGTGAAAGGCGATTCCCTTCTCGCGAGCCAGTGCGCCGATCGCTTCGATCGGCTGCAGCGTGCCGACTTCGTTATTGCCGTACATGACGCTGATCAATATCGTATCCGGGCGAAGCGCGGATTTAATGTCGTCCACCGAGACCCGTCCGTATTCGTCGACCGGCACGTAGGTCACTTCGTAGCCGAGGCGCTCCAATCTCTCGCATGCATGCAGAACCGCATGATGCTCGATCTGCGTCGTAACGATATGGTTGCCGCGAGCGCGGTTCGCTTCAGCGGCGCCGAACAGCGCCATATTATCGCTCTCCGTGCCTCCGCCGGTAAAGACGAGCTCAGACGGCGCACATCCGACGAAAGAGGCGATCCGATCGCGCGCTTCGTTCAGCGCGCTCTTCGCGTCGCGGCCGGCCCAATGCGTGCTGGAGGCATTCCCGAAGCTATTCGTCCAATATGGCATCATGGCTTCCACCACTTCCGGATGAACCGGGGTTGTTGCGGCATGATCCAAATAAATCAGGTTCAATGTACTCACCACATCGTTCATAAGAAATGTAAAGACACTTAGATATAAAACATATAGCTGTCGTGATGGCTTCCCTCGTCATGATAGGAGATCATATCCTGCAGCGAGGTCGAATCCAGCACTTGTGCGATGCCATCGCGAATGCGTATCCACAAGTTCCGTTTGGCAGGGTCGTCTTCCTCCGTAAAATCGACGGGGCTGATCGGACCTTCCAGTACCCGAATGACATCTCCAGCGGAAATCTCCTCGGGCGATTTTGATAATATATATCCACCGTAAGCGCCGCGAATGCTTTTGACTAACCCGGCATTACGCAGCGGGGCAACCAATTGCTCCAAATAATGCTCGGAAAGCTGATGCTTTTCGGCGATGCTTTTCAGTGAGGTGGGGCCTTCTCCGAACCTGGTGGCAAGCTCCATCATGATGGTCAGCCCGTAGCGGCCTTTAGTTGATATCTTCAAATCGAGCACCTCATTTACATATCATACATTTTGGTATCTTTTCTATGGTAACACAAAACCTTCTATTGTGGGAGAAAAACAATGACGATATGTTGAAATAATTTTATTTATGAGCAAATCTATGTATAATACTAAGCAGGCCACAAGAGCAAAGCGAGGGGATTAAGAATGAGTAAACCACGTGTTGTCCTCGGCATGTCAGGCGGCGTCGATTCGTCCGTTGCGGCGCTGCTCCTGAAAGAGCAAGGTTACGAGGTCATAGGCGTATTCATGAAAAACTGGGACGATACCGACGAGTTCGGACACTGTACGGCGGAAGAAGATGCCGAAGATGTGCGCCGGGTATGCAGTCAAATCGGTATTCCTTATTATACGGTAAATTTTGAGAAACCATACATGGACAAGGTGTTCGCCTATTTCTTGGACGAATATCGCAAAGGTCGCACGCCGAACCCGGACGTCATGTGCAACCGGGAAATCAAATTCGGCGAGTTTCTGAACAAGGCGCTCGAGCTTGGTGCAGACTATATTGCGACCGGCCATTATGCACGCGTCGAGCAAGTTGACGGCGTATATCGGCTGCTGCGAGGCGTCGATTCGAATAAGGATCAGACGTATTTCCTGCACGCACTGAGCCAGTACCAGCTCTCCAAGGCCATGTTCCCGATCGGCCATCTGCCGAAGCCGGAAGTCCGCGCGATCGCGGAGAAATCGGGTCTTGCGACCGCGAAGAAAAAAGACAGCACCGGCGTTTGCTTTATCGGCGAGCGAAATTTCAAAGAGTTTCTCAGCGGTTATTTGCCGGCCAAGCCGGGTGAGATGCGCACGCTGGACGGGGAATTGAAGGGCCGCCACGACGGCCTGATGTACTATACCCTCGGACAACGCCAAGGGCTCGGCATCGGCGGCTCGGGCAGCGGCGAGCCTTGGTTCGTCGCCGGCAAAGACCTGGAGCGTAACGTGTTGTACGTCGTTCAAGGCGAGAAACATCCGGCGTTGTACTCGAAGGGCTTGCTGGCCACCGACTTGACCTGGATCTCGGGAGAACCTCCGCAAAGCCCGTTCCGCTGCACGGCCAAGTTCAGATACCGCCAGCCGGACCAAGGCGTCATCGTTCATTTCGAAGCGGACGGCAGCTGCCGCGTGGAATTCGATCAGCCTCAGAAGGCGATTACGCCGGGACAATCCGTCGTGTTCTATGACGGCGATGTCTGCTTGGGCGGAGCGGTCATCGACAAGATGGTGAAGTGACGCGGACAAGGTTTGGCTATACCGCATCAGGCACCGGAGATCGGCTGACTTGAGCGTTCGGCGTCCCATATACAAAAACCGTCAAGGTACTCCACCTTGACGGTTTTTTTGTATAAAATTATTTCCCGGGCTATAACGCAGACCGCTCAACCGATCGTCAGCTTGCCTTCCGGATACCGATAGCTGTCCTTCTTAAGCTTCGGCTGCAAAGCGAACGCCAGCGTGATCAGACCGACTCGGCCGATATACATCATGACAATGATGTTTATTTTGCCGGCGAAGCCTAGCTCTGGCGTCAGTCCCGCGCTTAAGCCCACCGTCCCGAAAGCCGAAGCCGCTTCGAACAAAATCATCAGGAAATCTTGCCCCTGCACGGTGGATAACGCCATCGTGGACAGCACGAGGCAAAACAAGCCAAGCAAGGAAAAGGTCGTCGCTTTATATATATCTCTCTTCGGGACCCGGTAACGGAACAGGACCATGTCTTGCTTCCCCCGCACCATGGTCAGTACGGCGCCGACCAGAATAACGAAGGTTGTCAGCTTGATCCCGCCGCCGGTGGAGCCGGGAGCCGCGCCGATAAACATCATGATGACCATCAGGAACTGCGTAGCCGACCGCAATCCGGTAATATCGATCGTATTCACTCCTGCGGAGCGCAAGGTGATCGCTTGGAACAACGAGGCGAGAATTTTCGTGTCGAGACTGAGCGGGCCGAGCGTACGCGCATTCGTATATTCGAATATAAAGATGAGCAGTGCGCTTAACAGCGTCAAAATGCCGGTAGCCGTCAGCACAACCTTGCTGTGCAGCGACAGGCGCCGCGAGCTCGGGTAATCCACGAGCTCTGAGAGCACGATAAATCCGATACCGCCGAACAAGATAAGCAGCATCGACACAAGGTTGATTCCCCAGTCCGCCACATAAGGCGTCAGGTTGCGGAACCCGCCAAACAGCTCAAAGCCCGCGTTGTTGAACAGCGATATGGCATGAAACACGCCGTAATAAAGCGCATGGCCGAGCGGCATCTCCTGCGACAAGCGATAGGCGAAGTACAGCGCGGCAAAGCTCTCGATGACGACGGAATAGATCAGCACCTTCATAATAAGCCGCACGACGCCTTCGATGCCGAGAAGATTCATCGACTCCTTCAGCATGAGCCGATCGCGCAGCGAAATCCGCTTCTTCATCGCGATTGCGAACCATGTGACCGTCGTCATAAAGCCCAAACCTCCGAGCTGCACCAGAATCAGGATGACGACTTGACCAAACTTTGTAAAATAAGTGCCCGTATCGACCACGAGCAATCCTGTCACGCAAGTAGCCGAGGTCGCCGTGAACAACGCGTCGACCCACGGGGTAGCTTCCCCGCTTACGGCAGCGGCCGGCAGCGACAACAACAGCGTGCCGACCGCAATAATAAGGGCGAAACCGCCGGCAAACACGCGCGGCGGCGTCAGTTTGAACCATTTGGACTTGCGTTTCACTCGTATGTCATCTCCTTGCACCGGGCTCCTTCTTATGAGCTAGTATACCACGACGCAACTAGGCGGCAAACGTCATCGTCACCTTTCGTCAAGCAGCGGACTTTTCCGCATGCGAAGCTTCAGCCGGGTTCAAGCGCCGATACCGAGCGCCGTCAGCACCATATAGATCGTCACGACCCATCTCGGCATATCGGGAGATACCGCCCGAAAGCTGTGTAAGAAATTCGTCCATGCAGGCCTCCTGCGGTCATAAGCTTTTACGGCTCTCTCCGACACGCGAATCCGGATGGTGATTGAACGTATCCGCGTATTCCACCAATCCGATGTCGCAGCCGGGCCCCAGGCTCACATTCTTGGCCCGGACGATGCCGGCGCGGGTGTGCTCCAGATAAACCTCGTCGCCTTCAATCGTATCGACGATCAGCGCATCTTCTGCGAACATCAGCGCCCGTACCAGCTTGCCGAGCGCGCCGGCAAGCTCCGTTTTGCGGACAGATATCGTTTCGCCGCCGATTTCTTTAGCCCGGCATTCCGTGTACAAGTCGACTTCGATGCTCCCCGCATTCAGCAGACCGTCCACGCGAAAGCAGCCGCGGGAACGGAACGATTCCGCTTCGCAAGCGCCCTGAACCTTCAAATAACCGTTCACCACGATGTCTTCTCCGGATAAGCCGGCCTTCACCTTCAACTGCCCGTCGACTCTCAGCTCGCGTGCGCTTAAGCTTCCTTCCACGTCCGCTTTGCCGTTAATTTGCATGCTGCCGGTATCCACCTTCGCTTCAAACGAAGTCGAGCCGTTGACTTCCACCGTTTGAGCCTTCACCTCGCCGTGTATGCTCGACCTTCCGTTACAGACGAAGCTCACCAATCCAAAGGACCGTTCACGTTCCCTTGCCCGTTAATCTTAACGTTGTTATACGCGCCTCCGCCCGCGCCGCCCATTACGCCTGAAATATTCAAATCGCCGCGTAAGCCCATCGTTATCGCTCCATTCCCCCATCAAATTTGCACAGCGTCGGTAACATCCGATCCCGCCGTATGCTCGAGCTTGTTCGTATATTCAATCCGGCCGATGCCGCACCCGGGTCCGACGACTACGTTCCGCCCCCGGATGACCTCCGCCTGCGTGTACTCCACATAAACGTCGTCGCCCTCGATCGATTCGGCCGTCAGTGTGCCTTCATAATAATCCGCCGGAAGAAACAAGGAGCCGAGCAGCTTCTTCAGCATCGTCCCGGTCCCGCGCCGCACTTCGATGCGTTCGCCGCCGATTTCCTTAACCTGACATCGGCTGTGCAGAGCAAGATCAACCGAATCCGCATTGACAAGCTCGGCGATTTTGAAGATGCCCTTAATCCGCAGTTGCTCCGCTTCGCAGCGGCCCTTTATTTGGAAATAACCTTCCAAATGAATCCGGTCCCCCGTGACATGGCCCCGAATAGTCGTTTCGCCGTTCGACTTGATCTCCTGCGCCTTCACGTTGCCTTCGACCGCCATCCTCCCGTGGATCGTCGCGCGCCCGGTGACCAAATCGCCGCTGACATCGAAGGTTCCGTTGATACGACACGACGTGCTTTTCACGTCGCCTTTTACCTTCACCGTACCGCTGCACTTGAGAGCCAGACAGTCGACATCGCCGTTAAAGTCCGCTTCCCCCATCACCTTGATGTCTTTATACAAGCCCCCGGCCGCGCCGCCCGTCCCGGTGACCGTCAAATTGTTGCGCGATTCCATTGGGTCATCCCCTTCCATCGTTCATCTTCATCTTCAGTTCTTCCATGCACGCGGCAAAGCTCAACCGGGCCACGACTTTCGTACCCGGGTCGAACATAACGGAATCCGAACCGCCGATCATCAGGAACGAAGAGATGCCCATCTTGCGAATGAACACCAGCACCCAACTTTTGTTCTCTATTGCCGACTCGTGGCCATGCAGCGTCTGCAGCATCATAACGCCTTCGTCCAGATTGATATCGCCAGCTTGCAGCAGCTTATCGAGCATATAAGCGATCAAGATGCGTCCGAACGGGAGCACGGGTCCGTCGCCGAACGTGTTCGCGAACAACTCCAGCGATTGTTTCGAAACAATGTTACGTTCCAAAAGTTCGCTTTGCCCTACCGCCATGTCCGCCACTTCCGGCGAGAAGACGTCCGCCAACTCGTCAAGCGATAAATCTTCCTTCATATTGATGATCTTATCGATACGAGCCAAAATGCTTTTCTTCGGAAAAAAAGTTTCCTGCCCGGTAAACGTCGATTTGCGGATGAACCAGTCTTCGGGAATTAAATTTTTCCGCTTCCAGCGGTACAGTTGGCCATACGAAATACCCGTCAATTCCAGCAATTCTTTCTTGGATATGAGCTCTTGCTCGATCATAACCGCACCACCTTATACGTAACAATGTAACATAACATTGTTACGTTGTAAACTCGAAAAAAAATGACCTTCCCGCAGGTCAATTTTTCCGGCATTTATCGGCTTACATCCCATGGTCTCCGGATGCCGGATCGCTATGCTTCGCATTCTTGCTCGGCGTCACGAGAATGCGGGAGATACGTAAATGGTCGATTTCCTCTACGGTAAACACAAACCGTTCATTCCACTCGACCTGCTGCAGCTTGGTGGGCGGCATCTCAACCTGCGCGTACATCCATCCCCCGATCGTATCGTAATCGTCCGATTCGATTTCGAGACCGAAATACCCGTTCACCTCTTCGATCAACAAGCGCCCGTCGATCGAATGCGTCCGTTCGTCCTTCCGCTCGATCTGCGGGCGTTCTTCGTCGAATTCGTCCTGGATTTCACCCACAATTTCCTCGATAATATCCTCGAAGGTAACAAGTCCGCTCGTGCCGCCGAATTCGTCGATCAATAGCACCATCTGCGCTTTGCGCTTCTGCATCAGCTTCAATAAGGCGCTGATTTGCATGGATTCCGCGACCTTCATAATCGGCCTTACGATCGTCAGCAACTCGCCTTCGCCATCCGTCAGCTTCAATAAATCTTTAATATGGACAAAACCGATGATCGCGTCCTTATCGGGATCGCATACCGGGTACCGCGTATGCATTTCGCTGATCGCGATCATTTTATTGTCCTCATAGGAGCGCTGGGCGTACAAACATATCATTTCCGTACGGGGAATCATAATCTCACGCGCATTCGTTTCCGTAAATTCAAAAATGTTATCGACAAGCGTCAGCTCCGTATTGTCGATTAACCCTTTCTGGTTGCTTTCTTTCATCAGCACGCGTATTTCGTCTTCCGTATGGGCGCTGCGATGCTCCTCCGTCGGTTCGATGCCGGTCAGCCTCAGCAGCGCGTTCGACAGCCCGTTCAGCATCCAAATGAAAGGGTACATGATCTTGTAGAACGCCACCAAGGGAACGGATGAAAGCAGCGTCACACGTTCCGACTTGCGAATCGCATACGTCTTGGGAAACTGCTCGCCGAGCGTAATGTGCAGCGTCGTGATGAGCGTAAATGCCAGAACGAAAGCCGCCATGTGAACGACGGACTCCGGCAGCCCGAACGGGCGCAAAAGCGGCGCCAGCAGCTTGGAAACGACCGGTTCCCCAAGCCACCCGAGCCCGAGGGAGGTTAATGTGATTCCGAGCTGACAGGCGGATAAATACGCGTCCACATTGCTCAGGACCAAGCTCGCACACCGTCCGCTTCGCGAGCCGGCGGAAGTGAGCTTCTCGAGCCGGCTGCGGGACGCTTTGACGATGGCGAACTCAGCAGCGACAAAAAAACCGTTCAAACACACCAGCAGCAGTACAAACCCGATGTTTAACCAAAGGGGGAACGGATCGCTGATCAAGCCCTTTCACCTTCCCAACCGCAAGAAGTCTAGTTTGAAACTATACTAATACCCTATACATCCAAGGGCACGGCTAGAACGGGAAAGTGCGACGCTTCGTCTTCCTTCCGGGTTACGACGGCATCGGCGTAGGGGTCGGTTTGGCAAAGCCTTGCTTGTACGTTTGCTCGATCGTTTGGCGTATTTCCTTCAGCGTCTTGCCGTCCTGCTTCATCTTGATCGACTTGACTGCAATTTGCAAACATACGCCGCAGCGCGTGCCATGATCGTCCCAGACGACGGAGCCGTCCGCTTGCACTTCCTTAATAAAACAGTTCATGTTGCTCATATGACCGGCACTCTCCCCGCAGCCGCAGTAACAGGGCATCCACTTCAAGAGATCGGCCGCTTTGCCGGCGGCTTCATAGACGAGGCGCACATCCTCGGGTTGTTTGTCAAGAAAACGCGGCAGCGCGTCCGCGGAAGCTGTTTTTTCTTGAATATCGCCCTGCGGCGTTGGATGTCCTTGCTGAGTGTGCCCGGCATGCGCACTGCCGTTACCTTCGGCAGAAGGGGCCGTCTTCGGCGCGCAGGCCGAGACGACGGAGGCCAGCAGCAGAAGCGCGATTACCGGTTTGACCGCTTGTTTCATACGTTCCCTCTTTTCCTTCATTCGTTTACCTTCGATTGTACATCAATAATGGCCGCGGTGCCAAAACTTACCGTGTGGAGAGCTTTCGCCGCTGGAGCTGCGTTGAAATTCCATGTTTGCCGCTCATGTGGTAAAATAACTTTATGAAATAGAAACATCCGTTCTAATTTCCATATGTAAAGCGAGAGTTAGCCATGGACCTATTCGATTACAACTACGAAGAGCGGCGGGAAGTCGTCGAGCCGTTGTCGGAACGGTTTCGCCCCCGCAGCTTGGATGACATTGCCGGCCAACAGCACCTGATTGGCAAAGGGAAGCTGCTGCGCAATCTGATTGAGCAAGACCGCGTGTCGTCGATGATCTTGCAAGGTCCGCCCTCCTCGGGCAAAACAAGTCTGGCCGCCGTTATCAGCCGTTTAACGTCCGCCCACTTCGTCAAGCTGAATGCCGTCTCCTTGACCGTCGCCGAGCTGCGCGGCGTATTCGCCAAGGCGCTTGACGACTTGAAGCTGTACGGTCACAAAACGATCGTGTTCATCGATGAGATCCACGCGATGAAATCGAATGTGCAGGAAGCGCTGCTGCCCGTCGTCGAGAACGGCACGATCACGCTGATCGGCGCCACGACCGAATCGATCGCGCACGACATCATCCCCCCGCTCGCTTCCCGCTGCCGGATATACCGGCTCGAGGCGCTGTCTGAGGCGGAGATCAAGCGCGTGATTCTCGAGGCGCTTAACGACCCGGAGCGCGGCCTCGGCAAGCTGAAGGTATCGATCGAGACGGAAGCGCTCGATTATTTGGCCGACATTTGCAACGGCGACATCCGCAATGCGTTGAATGCGCTGGAGAATGCCGTGTACAGTCTCACCGATGCGGATACGGTCGATTTGGCGACCGTGCAGCAGGCGTTCCAATTCCGGCTCAACGCCGTCACGACGAACGACATGTACAACCTGACGTCCGCCTTCTGCAAGAGCATCCGCGGCAGCCAAACCGATGCGGCGCTCTATTGGATGGCCCGGCTGCTCGAATCGGGCGTCGACCCGCTGTATATCGCCAGACGCATGGTCGTCCATTCCAGCGAGGACATCGGCATGGCCAATCCGCACGCGCTGCAAATTGCGCTCGCCGCGAAGGATGCGGTGCTGTTCCTCGGCATGCCGGAAGCTCGGATCCCGCTTGCGCAGGCTGCGGTTTACTTATGCGAAAGTCCGAAGTCGAACTCCGCATACAAGGCGATCGCGCGCGCCTTCGACACCGTGAAGAACAACCGGGCATACCCGGTGCCGGATTCGATCAAGGACGGCTCGAAGACATATGTCAATCCGATCGACCATCCGGACCGTGCCGGCAAGGTCCAGTATATGCCGGAGCCGCTGAAGGACGCGAAATTTTACGAGCCCCAGAACAGCGGCGTCGAAGCGAAAATTTATATGAAAAAGCAATAAGACAGTCCCAAGCGGGACTGTCTCTTTTCGTCTCATGCGTATGATCCCCACTGGCCGACCGCCATCGCCATCCGGTAGCGGAGCATCTGCTTCACCAGCTCTGATTGCTCTCCCGAGCATTGTACGATCAATACAACCTGGCCTTCATTCTGTGACGAGCTGGCTTCACGGTTTCTTTTTTCCGGTTTACCCAGTAATCGATTCCCATCCCGAGCAGCGCACCCAGCGCAAGCCCGAGCAGCCCGCATATAATCGGCCCCCATGTCCAGCTGAACCCGAGGGAAGCGCCCAGAACAGCTAACACGGTCCCAAGCACAGCGGGGCCGTCTAACAGGCTGACACCGTCCGATCGATGCATCGTATCCATAAAATGAGCCCGACCCGACATTTGGCGATCCAGCGGAACCGCCGCGATCGAATCCGCTCCGATCCCTGTGCCGTGCAGGTCGCTGATCGCAAGTTCCAATTCCATGGAGTAACGGAAGGTCGCTACGATATACATCGATTACTACCCTCCTGCGCCTGATTTGATCGAAAATCCCAACGTTTGGTACTCTTCTTCCAGCCACTGCCGCTGCGCTTTTTCAAACAGCTTGTTGTTTTCCACGGCATACACATAGGCGTCAAAGGCCGCAAAGCCATAAATCGACGGCATAAACAACGACCATTGCGGGTCCATGGGCGAATGAATGCGGCCCCAGCTCTCTATCGTAAGCAGAAGGCATTCCATAAAATTGGAGTTTATAGCCATTACAATCCAGGCGATAAGCAGCAAAAAACCGGTCGGAATCCGGTGCAGATACATCTGCCCAAGCCCGGGCATGAGCAGCGACCAGACCATCGCCAGCCATGGCGAACGAAGGTCCAAATATTGAACCGCCAGCGAGTTCATCTGAAAACGGATGATCGGCGCATTCTCCCGTTCCGCTAGCGTGAACACTTTGTTTTGTTCGATCGTCGTTCGGTAGCTGTCCCATATGGCATAAATGTAGACCGCAATGTATAAGAGCACCCAGCGAGGATTTATAATGAGCGCCGCTTGCTTGTATTTGCCGTGAATCGAGAACACCATCGCTCCATTAATGTGCGATTGCATGTTGATCAGCACTTCCCACACGATGAGGATAGCCCCCTTGAAATGGTTGCCGAGCAGCAAATGCCCGAAGCCCGGAAAAGCGGCCGACCACCAGGCAGTCACCCATGGCTTGCGGAAATGCAATATGTTGACATTCAGTGTGCTCATATGAGCCAAACTGCGACGGTTGTTGCGGTTTTTCGCCTTGCCGTTCATACGACTCACCCCGATAAGGTTGCGATTAAATCAGACACCAGGTAGCTTGCCCCAATTCTGGAAATTTTACAAATGCAAAAAAAACCGGCATCCGCATGAAGCAGAGATGCCGGTTGGCAGAAGTTAATTGAGGCCGGCTTTAGCCAGCAGATCGCGCACCGCAACGCTAACCATAATCAGGCCGGCCACTGGCGGCACGAACGCGTTGCTCGCCGGAGGTTGCTGCGCCTTGCGGATTTCCGGCGCGTTGTCCGGTACGATCCGCTGGGTGACATCCTCCCGGGGCTTTATCGGCTCTTCCGTGGAGAAGACGACTTTAACCCCCTTGTGGATGCCTTCCTTGCGCAGCTTGTGACGAATGACGCGAGCAAGCGGATCAACCGTCGTTTTAGAGATGTCCGCCACCTGAAAACGCGTCGGGTCCATCTTATTCGCCGCCCCCATGCTCGAAATGAGCGGGATTTTGCGGCGCCGGCACTCCTTGATCAGGTGAATCTTGTAGCTGATCGTATCCGAAGCGTCCAGGACGTAATCAAGCGGATATTCAAACAGCTTCTCGTACGTTTCCTCGGTATAAAACATGCGCAGTGCAATGGCGTCGCACTCCGGATTGATTTGCAGAATGCGGTCGCGCATCAGCTCCGCCTTCGGCTCACCAACGGTCGACAGGAGAGCGTGGATTTGACGGTTCACGTTCGTGATATCCACCACGTCCTTATCGATCATAACGATGCGGCCGACCCCGGTGCGGGCCAGCGCTTCGGCGGCAATCGAGCCGACGCCGCCGATGCCGAGCACCGCAACCGTACTGTTTCTCATGACGTCCAGCCCTTCCGGGCCGATCGCCAGTTCCGTTCGTGAAAATTGATGCAGCATCGAGGGTACGCTCCTTTCAGCAAATCCTCTTATTTCGTAACCGGCGGCTTGACGGCAATGCGAATGGACAGCTGCTCCAACTGCTTATCGTCCACCGTACCAGGTGCATCGGTAAGCAAATCGGTCGCGCTGGCCGTTTTCGGGAAGGCGATCGTCTCACGCAGGTTGGTGCGGCCGGTTATCAGCATGACCAACCGGTCGAACCCGAACGCGATCCCGCCGTGCGGCGGTGTGCCGTACTCGAACGCTTCCAGCAGGAAGCCGAATTTCTCATTCGCTTCTTCCGGCGAGAAGCCGAGAGCGGCGAACATTTTTTCTTGCACTTCGCGCTTGTAGATCCGCATCGAGCCGCCGCCGACTTCGTACCCGTTAAGCACGAGATCGTACGCTTGCGCGCGGATTTGGCCCGGATCGGTATCGAAAAAGTGAACGTCCTCTTCCTTCGGACGCGTGAACGGATGGTGCTCGGCCACGTAACGTTTCTCGTCTTCGTCGTAGCTGAGCAGCGGGAAGTCGACGACCCAAGCAAACTTAAACTGGCTCTCGTCGATCAGGCCGAGCTGTTTGCCAATCTTCAGACGCAGGTTGCCGAGTACGTCCGCAACGACTTTCTTCGTGTCGGCGGAGAACAGCAGCAGGTCGCCTTCTTCGGCTTCCAGACGCTCTTTCAGCAATTCGAGCTCCTGCTCGTTGAAGAACTTCACGATCGGGCCTTTCAGCTCGCCGTCTTTGTACGTAATCCAGGCCAGCCCTTTGGCTCCGTAGCGGGCGGCGAACACGCCGAGATCGTCGATTTCTTTGCGGCTCCAGACGCCGCATCCTTTGGCGTTGAGAGCCTTCACCTGGCCGCCTTTGGCGATGACGCTGGCGAATACTTGAACGCCGGATTGGGCGACGATGTCGGACACGTCTTTCAGTTCAAGACCGAAGCGCAGGTCAGGTTTATCCGAGCCGTATTTGCCAATCGCGTCGGCGTAGCTGATCCGCTGGAACGGGGTCGGGATTTCCGTGTTGGCGGTTTCGCGGAACAAGCGTACGACGAGCTTCTCCATCAGATCAAGCAGCTGATCCTGCGACAGGAACGACGTCTCGATGTCGACCTGGGTAAACTCCGGCTGGCGGTCGGCGCGAAGGTCTTCGTCGCGGAAGCAGCGGGCGATCTGGTAGTAACGCTCGAGGCCGCCGACCATCAAGAGCTGCTTGAAAATTTGCGGCGATTGCGGCAGCGCGAAAAATTCGCCCGGATGGACGCGGCTCGGCACCAGGTAATCGCGCGCGCCTTCCGGCGTGCTCTTGGTCAGGATCGGCGTTTCCACTTCGATAAAACCGTTCTCGTCGAGGTAATCGCGGAACACCTTCGCCGCTTTGGAACGAAGCTGCAGCGTGCGCTGCATTTCCGGACGGCGCAGGTCGAGGTAACGATACTTCAACCGCAGCGACTCGTCGATATCGATGCCGTCTTCGATGAAGAACGGCGGGTTTTTGGCCGGGTTCATAATTTCGAGTTCGGTAATTTGCACTTCGATTTCGCCGGTCGGCAAGTTCGCGTTCACCGTTTCCGCATCACGCTCGACGACTTTACCGCGAACGGCCAGCACGTACTCGTTGCGCGCACGATCTGCGATGCCGTGCGCGTCGCCGGAAAATTCCGGGTTGAACACGATTTGCACAAGTCCGCTCCGGTCGCGCAGGTCAATGAACAAGACGCCCCCGAGGTCGCGGCGGCGCTGTACCCAGCCGTTCAACGTGACGGTTTCACCGACGTTGGCTTTACTTAACGTTCCACAGTCATGCGTTTTTAACATTTGTGTCATGATTCGTACCTACCTCCAAAGTGTGGTCAACAAGGATTGAACTTAGTACTGCCCGCAAATTGCGGAACTGCGGTGCGCGAATATCCGGGTGCGCGCCGGCAGCTTATTACGCCCGCAGCCGGGCGGCCAGCGCTGCGGCAAAGCCAGCGAGCGGCAGCGTCTCCTGCTCGCCCGTCGCCATCGCTTTAACGGTGATCTCGCCTTTCGCGAGCTCGTCTTCGCCGAGGATGGCGACATAGGCGGCGCGGTGGCGGTCAGCCGACTTCATCTGCGCTTTAATTTTACGCGATTGATAATCCCGCTCTGCGGACAGCCCCTGCATCCGAAGCTGCTGGAGCAGCTTCACGGTTTCCTTCTCGGCCGCTTCGCCGAGGCCGATCAAGTACACGTCGAGCGGCTTCGCAGCCGGAATCTCGACACCCTGCGCCTGCAGCACGAGCAGAATGCGCTCGAGGCCGAGGCCAAGGCCTACGCCCGGCTGGTCGTTGCCGCCGATTTGGCCGACAAGGCCGTTATAACGGCCTCCGCCGCCAATCGTATCGATGGCCCCAATGCCCGCCGCCTTATACTCGAACGCCGTGTGGGTGTAATAGTCCAATCCGCGCACAAGGCGAGGATTGAGCCGGTAAGGGATATCCATCGCCGCCAGGTGATCCTGCACCGCTTGGAAATGCGTCCGGCATTCTTCATCCAGATGCTCGACGATCGTCGGCGCGCCCTCGCAGAACTTCTGGTCGATCTTGCAATCGAGAATCCGCATCGGATTGCGGTCATACCGCGATTGGCAGTCTTTGCAGAGCTGGTCTTTCACCGGCGCAAAAAAGCGTTGAATGTGCTCGCGATAAGCGGCGCGCACGGCCGGATTGCCGACCGAATTAATCTCCACGGTGACATCCTTCAAGCCGATCTCCCGGTAGAACGAATACCCAAGCGCGATGACTTCCGCATCAATGCCGGGATCGACGGAACCGAACGCCTCGATGCCGAACTGGTGGAATTGACGGTAGCGTCCGGCCTGCGGCTGCTCATAGCGGAACATCGGCCCGATGTAGTACAGCTTGCTGACGTCCGGTTCGCCGTACAGCTTGTTCTCTACGTATGCGCGAACGACGCCGGCCGTCCCTTCCGGACGAAGCGAGATACTGCGGTCGCCCTTGTCCTGAAACGTATACATCTCTTTCTCCACGATGTCCGTCGTTTCGCCGACGCCGCGTTGGAACAGCTCGGTGTGCTCGAAAACAGGCGTGCGAATTTCGCGGTAATTGAACCGGCGGCACAGCTCGCGGGCTTTATTCTCGAGATACTGCCACTTCTCGATCTCGCCGGGCAGCAGATCTTGCGTGCCCTTAGGTTTCTGTATACTCATCTGGGTCTGGCTCCTTTCTCCTTGACACGAACACAGGTGTGAAAAATAAAAAATCTCCCGCCCCTGTCGATAAAACAGGGACGAGAGAATCGGTTCCGGTTCTCCCGCGGTACCACCCGCGATTTGAATGCATCGGCCGCCGCGGCAAGCCGGACGGAAGAAGGACATTCACACTTGAGGCGGATAACGCCCGCTACACGCAGCACGGCTACTGTCCGGCTTCCCTTGTCTTTCGGCTGTCAGCACGAAAAGCGCGGGTAGCGCCGGGGTTCCCCGACTGTCCTCCGGGAGGTCTGTTCATCCGATTCGCATAAGGAAGCTTGCAGCCTGGGCTTCCCTCTCTGTCCTATGCAAGGTTCGAATTACTTGTTCCCATCCATGGATCGTATCAATGACTTTCAATGTTCACATTTTAACTGCGAATTTTGGCAAAGTCAAGCATACGCTGCTGCGCATAAACGGCAAGCCCGAAATTGAAGGCGGGTGGCGAAAACCGTGTCCACCGCCCGCCCAGGCGTCCTGGGGCGACACACCGCTCTGATTGCGTTCTGCCCGTGATCAGACCCGGCCGGGATGAAGCATGCTGATGAAGACGTTTAACGATCACCGGGAAAATATAACATATACATATCATAAACCTGACACGTATATTATTTTATCGAGTCTGCGAAATTTCGGCTGTTTCATGATCAGCATGAAGGGCT
The DNA here is from genome assembly GCF_016586185.1 of Paenibacillus sp. EPM92. Lineage (NCBI taxonomy): Bacteria > Bacillati > Bacillota > Bacilli > Caryophanales > Paenibacillaceae > Paenibacillus > Paenibacillus sp. EPM92. The sequence goes on along the minus strand of NZ_BCPS01000056.1, from coordinate 72,644 downwards.
TTGCCCGCTTCATCCTTCACCAACCGGGCATGTACGACAAATCTGCCTGCCACCGGGTCCAGCAAATAATCACAGGTGGACAAAGTTATAATCCGTTCCTCGGTGCCAGGCTCCACATCCCTCGGATACAGTGATTTTTTCTGAATATTCTCCAGAAAGGCCGCATAAGCCCCCTCATCGTTAAATTCCGTTTCTATATAATTAAAATCCGTTGTCGTATAATAAGCCGCAAAAACCTCAGCCGTATAAGATTCATACAAGGTGTCGAAACGGATTTTCCGATGCGTATCATAGTAGTCCCGATTCACATACTGCTTCAATTCGCCAAACATGGTACCATCCTTCATCCGGTGGCCGTAAATAATCGTATTGCGGTCGTCCGCTCCAATGTTATTGCGAAAATCGAGGAAAATGCTGCCCGCCTTGGATGCCTCTCCTTTATAGTTGCGATATAAGTAATGCTCGTTATCAGAACCTTGAACCACGGGATAATCGATCCGGCTGCCCTCCAGCCTGATCCACCCCACTACGTCTGGATTCAGCTCCAGCAGCGGCTTGAACGAGCTGCGAATCGGACGCTCGCTCCCCCCACCGTAGACGCTCTCCGCTACGGCACTGGCTCCCGCAGAAGAGAACGATTCCTTAACTTGCTCTGCTGCGAACATTCGGCTCGCCTCAGCGAGCACCTTACGGTTCTCGTAGTATCCCCAACCAACGGCCGTCAATCGAATCGAGGCATACATAAACACAGCAACCGCCAGCAGGGTCCAGACCCGATGCATGTGCCGACGCCTCCCCCGCTCCAAAGTTAAACGTCTCTATTCTTCGGTTTCTCCGTAAGTATCCTCTGCCGGCCTTGTTCAAATCGGATTAAAAATACCTGAGGACGCCGGGGTTCCGGCATCCTCAGGTTTTTGCAGCTATGCTAGTACCAGCTTATTACTTTACATAATTGTTCAGAGCCAGGATTAGGGTGACCGCTTCTGCGCGCGTCGCGCTTTCATTAGGAGCAAACAGGTTGTTGTCCCGTCCGCTAATTATACCCAGCTCATTCGCTGCCGCCACTTCGGCTTGCGCCCACTGCGGAATGCTGCCTGCGTCCTCGAAAGTCGACTGCGCGTTCGCCTCTACGTCCAGCTTCAACGCACGTACGATGATGACCGCCAGCTCCGCACGGCTGATCTTGCGCTCGGCACGGAACGAACCGTCTTCATACCCCCCGATAATTCCGGCTTGCACCACAGGAGCCAGATGCGGTTTCACCCACTCCGGAATGTTCTCCAGATCGGTGAAGCTCAGTTCTTCCGTGCTTGGGACCAGCTTTAACGTCCTGCTCAGCAGCGTCGTAAATTCCGCACGGTTAATTTCGGCATCCGGACGGAACGTACCGTCTTCGTAGCCGTTCACGATGCCGAGCCCTACGGCTCGTTCAATGGCCGCCTTCGCCCAATGGTCTTCAAGATCTGCGAAGCTGCCGCTTACGCCCTGCTGTTTGCCCGGCTTGATTTGTCCGTTATCCGAAGGCTGCTCCTTATACGGCTTCACGCTGTTTCCGTCCAGTACAAATTCTACGTTGTACTCTCCATTGTATTTGCCTGGCACCGCAAGAATGAATTGGGCGAATATTTTCGTCTTGGTGTCCTTCACTTCGAACTGCAGCGTTCTTTCATTCCGCTGCTCGTTCGTCGAGACGACTTCCGCATCGGTCAAGACGCCGTCCTTCTCGATCTTCAATCCCGTAACTTCCTTGTTTGACACCGTGACGACCAGATAGCTCTTCCCTTCCTTCAGCACCAGCTTGGCCGGGTGCTTCACATAGTCATTCGTTACCGATGTTTGCTTGGAGCCCCGTAGATTCAGCGCATACTCGATGGCATATTCTCCCTCTGTGTATTTTTCCAAGAACGGCTTATTCGCATCATCTTGCGCTGGATTTGCCCCGCTCGCGATCGCCTTGATCGTAGATTTGTCGAAGGTCAGGTGAACATCATACTCATGATCGTACAAGAAGTCCGGGCTCACCTGCCAGTAAATCTTGACCCAGCCTTTTAATTTTTCCGTCAGGTCATTGACCTGGAACTTTACGGTCCGCGTATTTTTCTCTTCGTCCGTTTGGCTCACTTCCGGAGTGGACATACCTCCGCCATTGTCAATTTTAAAATCCGTGACTTCCTTGCTTTGCTGTAACGTAATCTCGACGAACATCGTTCCATTCTGGACCGTCAGCCTTCCCGGTGTAATGACATAGTCCTGCATCACCGAAGTTTCGTTCGTGTTATACTTCAGGAACCTGTAAGCGATGCTGTACGTGCCATCCGGAATTCCATGAATATTAGGTGTCGTGCCTCCACCGCCGGGTCCTCCACTGCCAGGTCCGCCTCCACCAGGCCCCTCCGGATTGGTTGTCGGAGGTGGAACAAGCGCTACTTCAGCGAACGCAATTTCAAAGGCACGCTCCGTCTGATCGGCATCCACGAGGCTTAGCACGTACACAGCCGTACGATCCTTCACTTCAAAGCTGATTGCCGATGCAGCGCCGTCCGCGCTTAACACGGTCACAACTCCCGCTTGCTTGGCAGCAGCTGCAACCTTTTCCACGTCTTCCAGACTGCCGTCTGCTTTTTTCATTTGAATCTTTTTAAGCTTCACACCGGCTTTCAATTCGAAAGTGGCTACCTGCTTGCCGCTGCTCACCTCAAACTTCGCACCGCTGGAAACATAATTGCTGATTGGCGCTCCCGTTGCATCGGTAATCATGGCAGGCAAGCTGAAGGTGTAGCTTGCATCCGCCAGAATCTCGGAAGCGTTAAAGATGACCAAAGCTTTTTTCAGAGCATTCACAGCTTCATTCACAGCTTGTTGTGTCGCTGTCGTACTAGAGGAAACGTCTTTAGCCGTATCAATTGCCTTTTGCAGGGCAGCCTTGGCCCCTGCCGCATATTGGCCGGGCGAGCTGCCCTCTGCGGCTGCTTGATACTTAGCTTCAGCTTCTGTGATTTTGCTGTTCAGCGTCGTCTTGCTCACAGGAAGCACAGGCAAGTTGCTGAAGCCCAGTTCTACGTCATATTCATGGTCATACAGGTAGGAGTCGGTGATCTGCCAATAAATTTTGACCCATCCATCCTTGCGAGCCGTTAAGTCTTCAACTTCAAAGCGGACTGTACGTGTATTGGCTGCCTCATCGGTGCTTACAGTCTCTGTTTCCTGTAGTACGCCGTTTTGCTTCGTTTTGAACGATACGACTTCCTTGCTTTGCTTCAACGTGAAGGACACATAGTACTTGTCGTTCTCCAACACTAGCTTGCCGCTGTTCCGGTCCACATAATCATACATCACGGAGTTTTGATCGGTGCCCTTTTTATAAATCGTAAAGCCGATCGGATACTCGTTCGGATTTCCTGTTCCAGGATCAGGGTTGGCAGGGATCACCGATGCTTGGAACGCATCGACTGCCGCCTGCAATTTCGCAGAAGCGTCGGCGATTTGCGGCCTTGAAGCGGCAAGCTTGCTTCCGGTAACCGCCGCAAGCTCAATAGCCTCTAACAGCGTCGCTTTGGCTCCGGCTTGATATTGTCCCGGCTCCGTGCCTTCCACCGCACCTTCATGAAGCTGTCTGGCGTAGGCAACGGAATTGTTTAAGGCTGCAAGCTGATCCGCATTGAAGCTGATGTAAACGGTTTTGGTCACACCGTTCACCGTGTACCTCAAACCTGTTAACCCCCGCCACTTGGAGTCATCTGCAGAAGCATACCGAATAGCGGGTTGATAAACCTTGTTCTGCGCATCCGACTGATTCTTCACGGCAGACGCGGCGAGCGAATACGACGTTCCATAGGAGCCTGCGGCATTAGGAGAAAGTCTTTTCACATCAAGCTCACCGGCAGGATTTACAAAAGTAATATTCGCATACGCCTGATAATACGGATCTTCCGCTTGCTGCAGGATAGTGGCTGTATGCTTGAATTCATTCGCATAAACCGATTCCGTAGCAGTATCCGTATCCGAATCCAGAATCAGGATGTTAACGGCAGACGCCACAAACTTCCGCTTTTGTATATCTTTAAATCCAGGTGTGAGGGAATCGCCATTATACAAATTATTATATTGTTTGGATACGTCTTCGGGAGAAGCGTAGACATCAGCTACAACATTCGATGCAGCTTGGGTCCTATTAACAAAACCTTGAACCGTGGGGTAGGGATACTCGTTCTCCGAGAAGGCATAGACAACCTGATTGCCCGGCCCTCCCTCAGCTGCCCCGCCATCCTTGGCCGTTTGCGTAAAAGCTCTTATTTCTTCAATTAACTGGATTAAAGGCGCCTTGTCCACAACAATCTTCAGGGCATTGTATTTGTCTAGAGCCGCCTTAAGTTTATTATAGGCCGCCTTGATGATCGTCGGTTCTCCGCCCGCATTAGCTGCAATGGTTTCCGATTGGGTGATGCTGAGATAGAACTCCGCTTTCGAGCCGACCGGGTAGTATCCGTCCCCGGTTCCTTCATAGGTACTGGCATAAACAGAACGCGCCACTGTAGCCAGTTCGTTAAACATGGCCAGCGTAACCGGTTCATTACCGTTATCCCCGCCATTACCAGGGTCCCCGCTCCCGCCCTCGCCATTACCGGGATCGGGAATGACGATTTGGCTTATATCCAGTTCCAATCCGACATGATACCAATAGTTATAAGGTACAGGTAATTTGAAAATATTATCTTTATCATCAACATGAAGTAAAAGATCCTGGATCTTACTGATATCCTCGATTTCCATTTGCACGATGACATTCCTGCCGTCTTCCGTCAATCGGGTCACAACCGGCTTATAGCCTTCAATTCCAGTAACGACCGGTGCTTTTCCTACCTCTTCATGAATGACCGCCTTGTCTCTGCCTGCCATACGCGAGCCGAAATAGGCGAATGTAGCGTAGTTTTCCTTCGTAATCTGATTCTCGAATTTCGCATGACCATTCTGTATAATCAGCTTTCCTGTATTCGGCAGCATATAGGCGTTGGCAGCCGATACTTCCGAATGGTTTGTATCCTTAACATACCGGTATCCGATCGCATATTCCCCATCAGGCACGATAGAGGATGTTTCCGCCGCCGATACCGACCCGATTTGCAGGGCAGACAGCAATAATACGAAGGCAAGCCAAATTGCCATTGTTTTCTGAATTTGCTTAGTCAATTGATCGTCTCTCCTCAAACAGATTCCATTTATCGATACAAAAATGGTTATTCAACCTTGTAAAAACAGTAAATGTCTTTATTGCAAGTGAAGAATGGCCCCTGGTGCTGAGCCATTCTTCACTACTTATCTGTAAATTAAAGATTCCATTTAATTTGCAAATTCATATATCCGCTATGAGGACCCGCATTCACTCCAAGCTGAACCGGCAGATTTTCTTCAAAGTCAGCAACGTCAAACGTAAAATAAATGAAGTCGCCCGACACTGTGCCTGTAATGGTGTCGTATGCATCTGTTGCAGAATTATAGACTTTCAACCCGTAAATATAATCCGTGTCATAATGCACCGTAACTGTGCTTCCCGAAACAACCGCATCATTAGTGAAGGAGCTTGCATGTGGAGAAGGATTGCCGGCAGCATCCAAAAATTCATAGTTAGAAGCGGCCGCGAAAGCCGGTACGGCCAGAGCAAGCGCGAATACGAAAAGCATCAGCATCATCGAAAAAGTCTTTTTCATGGACATTCTCATTATTAACACACTCCTTGGTTTTTTTGGTTTTGTGCTTAGGACATGAACGCGTTGAACAAGCAGAAACTAATTAAACACGGGCGACCCTCGAAGCTGCAAAACAATGAACCGGACTTCCCGCCCTCCTTTCCTGCGTGTTTGAATGCCACAGAAAAAGCAGATTTTGTAGATAATGATAATCATTATCAGTCAAGATGTAAAAAAAAACTTCTTCGGCTGAGGTACATGATTAGGCCTATAAACAAGTACCCCTTCTCTTCAGAACATCGATGACGTGTGCACCATCTTTCGACACCCCTATCTTATATTCGCGTTCTAAATTTTGTCAATATCTATTTTTCCTGCTATTTTTTCTTTAAATTTACATGAAAAACCCCTAATTTATTTTGCTTCCGAGGGACGCAAAAACAGAATGCAAGCCTTAGCAGATGCAGACTTCTCTCCCCCTGAACGCTCAAATGGATGAACAGGGGGCCGTTCTTTGAGGGCATAGATGAACTAGACATAGAGACATGTCTTTATGCCTAATGGAACTATTCATCGTTTGTTATACACGAACATTACAATCAGATCCCCACAGGCAAAACAATCATCCCGGCCTCCTCATCCTGCCGGATGATAGACTGCACCCCATAGACAGATTGAATCGTCTGCGCCGTAATGATCTCCTGAGGCGCTCCCTGAAGCTCCACGCGACCATGCTTCATCACGACAATTTCGTCACTGTAACGAATCGCCTGATTGATATCATGCAGCACCATAATAATGGTCAATCCATGGGACACGTTCAAGCTCTTGACAAGCTCCAGCACCTCAATCTGATAGTAGATGTCCAGAAATGTAGTCGGTTCGTCCAGAAACAAAATTTGCGTCTGCTGGGCGAGCGCCATCGCAATCCACACCCGCTGCTTCTCCCCGCCGGAAAGCTGGTCCAGCGTCACTCCCCGCTTCTCCAGCAAATTGGTGCAGCTTAAGGCCCAGTCGACGGCCTTCTCATCCTCTTCCCCATGTCCGGAGAACAGCCCTTTGTATGCCATTCTTCCGAAGCTCGTCAGCTTCTCAACCGTTAAATCCAGCGGAGCCTCATTCTGTTGGTGAACGACAGCAAGCCTCTGAGCGAGCTCCCGGGGCTTGTAGCTGGCGATAGCCTTGCCGTCCAGAATAACCTCTCCGCTGTGCGGTATGTAATTCTGTGACATGACCCCGAGCAAGGTCGATTTCCCGCAGCCGTTCGGACCGATGATCGTTGTAATTTTGCCATGCTGAAACTGGCAGTTGATCCCCATGAGCTGGTCTTTCTTTTTATCGTACGAGAAGCTCAGCTGCTTAATGTCCATAGACGCGATCACTCTTCCTGAGCAAAAATATTAAGAAGGGCCCCCCGATAACGGTCATAATGATGGAGGCCGGAATTTCCGCCGGAGCGAGCACGGTTCTGCCCAGCGTGTCCGCAGTCAGAATCAATAAAGCCCCCGCCAGGGCGGAGAACGGAATCAACACCTTATGATCCGATCCGACCAGCAGACGTGCAATATGAGGGACAAGCAGTCCGACGAAGGCAATAAGCCCGCCAATGGCTGTGGCCACTGCTGCCAGCAGCACGGCAATCGCCGAAATCCACAGCCGTGCCCGGGATACGTGAAGCCCGACATTCTTAGCCGATTTGTCCTGCAGGGCAAGCAAATTGCACCACGGACTGACCAGCCAGGCGAGCAGAAGCCCGATGGTTCCATAAACCAGCATAATATGCACATCACCCCAGTTCTTCATCGTGAGGATGGAGGTGACCGCCTGATTGATGCTCGTGACCGCGTAGCTGCCACGATAATTAAAGGATTGTCCCAATCCGCTGAAGGTTGCATTAATGGCAATCCCGACCAGAATAATCCGGATCGGAATCAGACCCGATTTCCATGAAAACGAATAGACCAAGAAACAAGCCAAAGCTCCCCCCAGGCACGCGAACAAAGGCATCCAGAAAAACAGGTTCGGGAAGATCGACACGGTCAGAACCGAGACAAAGCCGGCTCCTGACGAGATCCCGATGACCCCTGCGTCCGCCAGCGAGCTGCGCATCACAGCTTGCAGCAGCACCCCGGAAACGGCAAGAGCCGCCCCTACGAACAGCGCAACGATAATACGTGGAAGTCTCAAATCCCGGATGACCTCTACCTGTTTGTTCGTTCCTGTAAATAATCCTTGGATCAGCTCAAGTCCCCCGACTTTAATACTGCCCGTGCTGGCGGAGTAGACAGTGACCGCGATCAGGAGGACAATGACCCCCCATATGCTCCATACCTTTTTGTTCATCCCAAGCATCCTTTGTTAGGTGTAGGTTATCGTCATACGGTTCTGCACATGAATTCATGTGCGTTCATGCGGGTTTTTACGGCTTTTAGGGATACAGCATTTTCACCGTCGCTTCCAGCGCTTCGCTCACAGCAAAATTGCCCGTGGTCGGAAAAAGCTCCTCCGGCAGGTCATACACCCGATTATTTTGCACAGCGGAGAAATGCTTCCATATGTCATTCTTCTTGAATTCCTTCTCAAACATCTTTACGACTTCCTCAGGCATGCCGTGGGCTGCGCGCAAAATGACGTCGGGATTGGACTTCTGTAAATATTCCGTATTGGAAGCCAGATATTCAACGCTTTCCCCCTGCACGATGTTCTTGCCCCCCGCAAGCCTTACCAAATCTCCGATATAGGAATTTTCGGTAGCGACCAAATAGCTTCCGGGCACGCCGAGCAGGATCAGCACCGTTGGCTGAGGCTTGCCCTCGACCTGCTTCTTGATCTGCTCCACCTTGGCCTTATATCCATCCACAATAGCCTTTGCCTGATTTTCCCGACCATATCTGGTTCCCATATCAAGAATGGCTTGGCTCATCGTGTCCAGACTGGTGAAATCGAGAAATTTTGCCGTGATGCCCGCATTCTTAAATACCGGGGCCAAATCGTATTCCAAGGTCGTAACGGACAGCACTTCAGTCGGATCAAGCGACTTGACAATTTCCATATTCGGTGTCATCGGATTACCAACCTTCGTTACCCCATCATAGCGTTTAGGCAACACCTTGGAGCTGGTCGGAATGCCCACCAGATCGAGTTCCAGGGCATCTGTGAATTGAGTCGCTGCTACTGTCGTCGATACGACTCTGTAGTTCTCCGCTGGCGCGGGCTCCGCTGCCGGTGTTTCCCCAGTTGACAATGCGCCTGTTGCCACGTTGCCGGAGCAGCCGGTTACGAGGACGGCCAATGATACGAGTGAAGCGCCCATCCATGATTTCATGCGCATTTTATGCTTATCGCTCCTTTCAATCCAATTTGCCCTCTACACATAACGGCTTAGAAATACCCGAAGACACCGGGTGCCGGTATCCTCCAAGGTCTGCAGCCATGTTAGTCCAAGCTTATTATTTTACATCATGGTTCAATGCGAGGATCAGGGTGACCGCTTCAGCACGCGTCGCGCTTTCATCAGGGGCAAACAGGTTGTTATCCCGCCCGCTTATGATACCCAGCTTGTGCGCTGCCGCCACTTCCGCTTGCGCCCACTGCGGTATGCGGTCCGCATCCGCGAAGGTTGCCTGCGCGTTCGCCTCTACGTCCAGCTTCAACGCGCGTACGATGATGACCGCCAATTCCGCACGGCTGATCTTGCGCTCGGCACGGAACGAACCGTCCTCATATCCTCCGATAATTCCGTTTTCCACCACAGGGGCCAGATGCGGTTTCACCCACTCCGGAATGTCCGCCAGATCGGTGAAGCTCAACGCCTTCGTGCTTGGCCCCAGCTTCAACGTCCTGCTCAGCAGCGTCGTAAACTCTGCACGGTTAATGTCAGCATTCGGACGGAATGTCCCGTCTTCATAGCCGTTCACAATGTCTAAACCTGCGGCTCGTTCGATGGATGCCTTGGCCCAGTGATCTTCAAGATCGGCAATGCTGCCTGTGTCCGGTTGTTTACCCGTCTCGGTTAACCCATCGTCGGCCGGCTGCTCTACATACGGCTTCACGCTGCTTCCATCCAGTACAAATTCTACGTTGCTCTCTTCCTTGTCTTGGCCTGGCACCGCAAGAATGAATTGGGCGAATATTTTCGTCTTGGTGTCCTTCACTTCGAACCGCAGTGTTCTTTCATTCCGCTGCCCGTTCGTCGAGACGACTTCCGCATCGGTCAAGACGCCGTCCTTCTCGATCTTTAGTCCCGTCACTTCCTTGTTGGACACCGTGACCGCCAGATAGCTCTTTCCTTCCTTCACCACGAACTTGGCCGGGTGCTTCACAACGTCGTTCGTTACCGATGCTTCCTTCGAACCCCGCAGATTCAGCGCATACTCGATGGCATATTCCCCTGCCGTGTATTGTTCCGACAACGGCTTTTCCGCATGATCTTGTGCCGGATTTGCCCCGCTTGCGATCGCCTTGATCGTAGATTTGTCGAACGTCAGGTGGATATCATATTCGTGATCGTACAGGAAAGTTGGACTTACCTGCCAGTAAACCTTGACCCACCCTTTTAATTTCTCGGTCAGGTCTTTGACCTCGAACTTCACGGTTCGCGTATTCTTCTGCTCATCCGTTTGGGTCACTTCCGGAGAGTACAAGCCTTCGCCGGTGTCAATTTTAAAATCGGTGGTTTCCTTGCTTTGCTTTAAGGTGATCTCGACGAACATCGTTCCATTCTGGACCGTCAGCCTTCCCGGTGTAATGACATAATCCTGCATCACCGAAGTATCGGTCGTGTTAAACTTAAGAAATTTGTAAGCCATGCTGTACGTACCGTCTGCAATTCCGTGTGGATTCGAGTTAACGACAGGAACGCCTCCACCGGGACTCTCCCCGCCCGTTAAGTTTCCATCCGCATAGACCGCAGGTGTCTGAACGGCTGCCAGCAGTGCAAACAACATCGTCCATACGAAAACTGCTTTTTGTATACGATTGCTCAAAATAGGCTCTCTCCCTCCGGCTGCCCTATTTTTGTTTGATCAGGGCTGTTGACGACGCTTTCTTCCATGAATCTGATACGCCACAAACAAGCCGGATACAACCAGCATACCTGCCAGCATACCGATCGGGGCCTCGTCCCCGGTTTGAGGATTCACAACGGCCGATCCTTGACCCGCATTTGCAGATCCTGAAGATTTGGCGGCAGACACCGGAGCCGATTGGCCCGCTGCGGCCTTGTCCGCGCCAGACTTGCTGTTCTCGGCAGTTTTGCTTCCCTGTGAATTAGAAGCCGGTGCGCTGTTCTTCGTGGCCTCGGAAGGTTTGGCTGCTGCAGGCGGTTCGCTCTTGGCCGGTGCGGCTCCCGTGCTCTTGATCGTTTTTGGGTCAAAGATGAACCTGATCGTATAATCGTGATCATAATCAATATCCGGTACCGTCACGTGAATTTTCGAAATCAAAGGCTTGCTCAGATCATCGATCTTGAACTGAACCACCCGGGTATCTTCTTCCTTATCGCTTCTGATCACCTTCGCATCAGCGAAATCGCTGCCAGCCGGCGTTTTAAATACCGTGATCCATTTACTGTGGTTCAATTGAATCTGTGCCGTGATTTCTCCGCTTTTAACATTCAACAAAGCCGGCTTTTCGAAATAGTCGTTGGCCATGGATACAGAATCATTCTCCGCCTTCGTGATCACGTAGTCGATTCTGTATGCACCATCTGCCAAATCTGAAGCGGCTTGCGCAGCCGGCGAGATAACCAATTGCAGTGCCCATAGCAGCGCGATGACAAAGGACGGCAAAGCTAACCTTCTTTTCATTTATCGTTCTTCCTCCATTTTCCTTGGATTAATTAATGACAAGATAATGATTATCATTCTCAATGATAGCTCAAAAAAAATGACGACTCAACATGATTCGAATCATTTCTACATCTCCCCTACCGAGACCGCTGCTTCAGCATCACAACACCTCGAACCTAAAAAAATGTGTCCACACGAGTCCAAAATTTTCCCAACGGCTTGATGATAGCTTAAGCTGCTAGAAAATGTCAACACTTTTCAGCATGGCTTAACGCCGTATAAATCCTCAAAATCAGATGTTTTCTTGATCTAATCTTTATTAATCGCTCAATAAGAAACTGTTTTCTTGCATGTTTTTGGATAATCATACCATAAAATATGTTGACAATGATATTCATTCTCATCTATTATTTTTTATCAAGGATTGTCACAATTTGGTCACCAATGCGAGTTATACCGCTAAAGTGAAGTTCGAAGACGATTATCCTGTCATGATCCCGCTTAAACCTGTATAAACCACAAGGAGGAGTTAACCATGATCATTGTTACAAACACCTCTCACATTACGAAGGGAGAAGCTCACAAGCTGATTGAGCGCTTTGACAAAGTAGGCAAAGTCGAGTATATGCAAGGATTTCTCGGTCTGGAAGTTCTTTTGACTGAAAACACGAAGGAATACGATGAAGTAACCGTCGTTACGCGCTGGAACTCGAAGGAAGACTTCAATGCGTGGACGCGCAGCGATGCTTTCCGGGAATCCCATTCTCATCGTGAGAAGCCCGATTACATCATCTCCAACAAAATTACGTTCTACGAGGTGAAAATTGTCCGCCATCCCATCGTTGCAGGAGACGCTTCTTTATCCATTGGTTAATGCATAATGCACCCGTAACCGGGTGTACTGCAAAAAGGCCGAATCTCTCGATTCGACCTTTTTGTATCGCGGTTGATTGTCGTTATTTATTTGTCATTCCTTAATACCTGGTAGACATCCTTAATCATCATATACGTGTCGCCGTTCGTCAGCTCCTGCTTGTCCGCGATCGCTTCCACGGTAGCCGGAGTCAAGTAGCCTTTGCTCTGCAGCGCGCTGACTGCATTGTTCTCCGCGGCTTCAACTTTCAACAGCAGCGCCAGCATATAAGCGGCTTGATCCATCGTCACCGGCAGCTTCTTCGGATCGGAGCCCTTGGCGAGCGCGGCCGCCGGATTGCCCGTCATTACCGAAGGCTTGAATTTGCGCATGCCCTCGAGCATATTGACCATGCGCTGCTGGTTGCTCTTCGCATCGAGCGCAAAGTTGTTATCGTAGCCGCCCGTCGCCAAGCCAAGCGTGACGGCCGCCTTCAAGCCCTCATACGCTTTATGCTGCATGAACGGCTCCGGCTTGAGCTCGTACGGATTCAGTACCATGCCCTGCGCGCTCAACGTTTGGTGCAGCACGGCGATGGCTTCCTTAGAGGCGGCCATCTGCCGGAACGAAAGCTTCTGTTCGGCAGCGATCTTTACGGCCGCTCCGGCGGCTTCGCCGGCGGCCATGCCGACCGGAATGACGCGCGCCGTACCGTGCGGCAGCGAGTCATAGCTGGCAGCGCGGCCGACCACGAGCAGCCCGTCGACCTTCAGCGGCACGATGCTGCGGAACGGCACCGCGTACTGCTTCGGATCGGTAACGACCGCACCGGTATCCGCAGGAGACATACGCTGAATGTCGACCGGGTACTCGCCAAAAGCAATGCGATCCCACTGGTCGCGATTTTCCAGCACGTCCAGAATGCTCAACCGGTATTCCCCTTGAATGTGCCGCGTTTCGCGAACATACAGCTCCGGTGCCGTGGCATCGAGCTCGATGCCGGCGAATTCCGGATACTTCTCTTTCATGTAAGCGACGATGTTCGGCAGCTCGTTCTTCGCAAGCTCGAACGCTTCCGCTCTGGACTTGGCGTCCGTGCCGTCGATGCCGAAAACTTGCAGCGCATTGATCAGCATCGTATTGTCGTTCTGACGACCGATGTTCAGCCCCCGCATCGCGACCCGCTCTTTATTAAGCGGCGGATAATCCTTCATCTCCTTGTAGCCCCATGCGCTCATCGCATTGGCGCCTGTTCCCGCATCACCGTCATTCTCCAGACGCTCCTGCACTTTCTTCCACACATCCGGCGTAATGTTCTTCAGCCGGAACACGAGGGTTACCGCCATGCGCGCCTTCTTGTCGCCAAGGTCCTCGCGGCCCGTCGTATACGGAACGCCAGCCTGCGCGGCGATGTCGGCATCCTGCGTGGCATCGATCACCGCGCCCGCCTTAACGGTTTGCGTCGTGCCGTCCGCCAGCGTCAGCTTCAAGCCCGTCACCGTCTGAGCTGCGCCTCCCGCTTGCACGACCGGCTCCATCGCCTGTACCTTGAGCAGCACGTCGATATTTTTCTCCGCCGCCACCAGCTCGTTGAACGCATTCGCCGCCGTCACGACGTCGAACGAATCGCCTTCGATTTTACTGTACCAAGCGCTGAAAATACCTTGGTTCAGCACCTCGCGCTTGTGCAGAATGCTTTTCTCCGGTTCATAGTTCATGTCCAGACTGTTGAGCCAGCCCAGCGTCATTAAGCCGCCCAGCACGCCGCGATCGCGCCCGTCCACTAGCAGCGTCTTCAATCCGTTGCGCGAAGCCGAGACAGCGGCTGCGACGCCCTCCGGATCGGTGCCGGCTACGATGACGTCGTACTGCTCCTTCGGCGTTTTCACAGTTTGAACTTCCTGAAGCTTTTGTACTTGACCGGCTTTAACGTTCTGGACCGCCGCTTTCTTCTGCCATACGTAAAGTCCGCTTGCTGCCGCCGCGATCAATACGAGCGCCACGAGTACGCCTATGTAGCCCTTCAGACTTCCGCCCGAAGCATAATTGGAATTGCCCGCCATAATACACCTCTCGTACTAGAATAAAAAGTCCGTTTCAGCCCGGCTTCCGCCCCTTTTACATACGTAAGGCCACCTCAAAAGGTTTCAACATTCGCGCAAAAGCGACAACGCGCGGCCGCAAAGGGATAGGGCAGCCCTCAGCTCCCCTCCCTTTAAGCGCAACTTGCCTTCACGCCTTCAAGCCGTCAACTGCTGTTGCGCGCACTTGCTCATGCGCTTTCGAATCCCCCAGGCTTCGCCTTCCCAGTTTCGCCTTCCCTGCCGCAACTGTTACGATGGTGCGACGCCGAGCCCGTAGGCTTCGTCAAGCAGGCGAATTTTTTTCTCGATATACTCGCGGTATGCCTGGTTGTACGCCGCCGGCTCCTTGGGATTCGGGAAGCGCTCGATCCGCTGTTCGTACCCGTCCTCATGCTCCACCTTCGGAAACAGCACCTTGCTGACAGCGCCGCAGCCGAGGCCGATAATCGTCTGGCGTTCTTCCATCATGAGGATGTTGTACAAGCTCTCGTACCCTTTCAGCGCGTAGCCGACGTTCTCCTGATTGCCGAGAATGTTTTTCTGCCTGTACATGTAGTAAGGCACATAACCGCGGCGTTCCGTCCAATCCGATGTGAGCTTGATCATCTCGGTGATTTCGTCGCGCTCCGCCACCTCATACGCGTCTTTGTTCTTCGTCATGCGGGACGCCCGTTTGAACGACAGCGTATGGACGGTCAACGATTCCGGCATCAGCTTCCCGGTTTGTTCAAGCGTCCGTTCAAGCTCCGCCATCCCTTCGTTCGGCAATCCGATGATCAGGTCCATGTTGATGTTGTTCATGCCAAGCCGGCGGGCCAGATTGAACTTCTCGATCGTCTCCGTCACCGTATGGTGGCGACCGATCGTATCGAGCGTCGCCTGCGTGAAGCTTTGCGGGTTGATGCTGATCCGGTCGACGCCAAACCGTTTCGTCACTTCGATCTTATCCTCGGTGATCGTATCCGGCCGTCCGGCTTCCACCGTCAGCTCCCGCACGTGATCCATACCCGGGAACGCTTCGCGCATCGTCACGAATAACGATTCCATCTGCTCCGCCGTAATGCTCGTCGGCGTGCCGCCGCCCCAATAAATCGTCGTGATGCTCACGCCCGCCGCGCGCATCCAGCGGCCCATCTCGCGGATTTCGACGTGGAGCCCTTCAAGGAAAGCATCCACCGACCCTGTGTTCCCCCGGATATCGTAGGCGGGAAACGTGCAGTACGCGCACTTGGTCGGACAGAACGGAATTCCGATGTACACGCTCACCTCGCGATCGAGCCGGAACAAATCCGGGATGACGTTCAATTGCCGCTGCGCAATTTCGGCCAGCAGCTCAACCTTCGGTTCCGTCACGAGGTATTCGTCGCGCAGCACCTGCTTGCACGCCTCGATACTGTTGTTCTTCATCATCAGGTTGTGCATCAGCTTCGTGGGACGGACGCCGGTCAGCGTGCCCCAAGGCTGCTCCATGCCGGTGTACTCGCCAAGCACCTGCAGCAAAGCGTAGTTGGCCGCCCGCTTCGCGGTTCGTTTGTACCCTTCATCCCGCTGCGCTGCGGCGCGCGTGTGCGTCCATTCGCAGACAGTGCCGTCAGCCCGATCGGTCAGCTTCGCCTGCGCCGTCACATGCCCCCCGGCTTCGTCCACCCGCACTTCGATACGCAGATGCAGATCGGCGTCTTCCGACGGTTCGTACACCGTCTCCACCTCTTCAAAAAACAACTTGCCTATATGAAACGGCTCGCTCGCCTGCTCGCCGAATCCGACGCGTTCCAGCTCTATTTTCAACTTCATCTCGCCCTTCATTTAAAACTAGCCATAGTGTAGCACATTTGCCCCGGACTGGAAAAGAAATAGGCCGTTTTCGCAGCCTGCCTGCGAGAACGGCCTATTCGTCGTTAACGAAACGTCTTGCGCGGCGTTCGTTTCAATTGCTCGTGCGCGGAAGAGAATGTGGAGCTCATTTCGCCCGCCGTCCCCTCTGACGATAGAAGCGCCACTGCCTCTCCCATATGACCGAGAGCCGTGAACAGCTCCGGCATTGTCGCGATTTGTTCTTTCGGCGATCGGTACATACCGTGTGTCTCCTTCGGGTCCGTCTGGATGTGAGATTGCGTCCACACCTGTCAGGGTTCCCCAAAAGCGACTGCCTTATCCCTTTATGCCCCGGGCTTGCTCTCCACAATGAGCGTAACCGGCCCGTCGTTGACGAGCGATACGTCCATCATGGCGCCGAACTTGCCGGTTTCCACCTTCAGCCCTTGATCCCGCAGCAGCTCGTTAAATCGTTCGTACAGCGGTTCAGCCGTCTCCGGCCGGGCCGCCGCCATGAAATTCGGACGTTTTCCTTTACGGACATCGCCATACAGCGTAAATTGCGATACCGATAAGATTTGACCTCCGGTGTCCAGCACCGACAAGTTCATTTTTCCGGACTCGTCTTCAAAGATGCGCAGCCCCGCCACCTTCTCGGCGACATACCGGGCATCCTGCTCCGTGTCGCCTTCTGCGATGCCGACGAGCAGCACGAGCCCGGCGTCGATCCGTCCGACCGTAACACCGTCTACCGTTACCTGCGCCGCTTTGCTGCGCTGCAATACGACTTTCACTATGGTCTGCCCCGTTTCCTGTCCAAGTTAAGCCTGCATAATCCGCTGCACCGAATACACGTCCTTGACGCGTTTGATTTTCTCGACAACCGCATGCAGGTGATCGATATTGCGAATGAGAATCGTCATATGAATCATCGCCATCTTATTCTTATCCGAACGGCCCGACACGGCGGAAAGCACCGTCTTGCTTTCAGACACCGCCTGCAGCACCTCGTTCAACAATCCCCGGCGGTCGTGACCCGTAATTTCGATCTCGACGTTGTAGTTCGCCTCGACATCGTCCGCCCACTCCACGTCGATAACACGGTTGCCTTCGTCGCTGCATTCCGCCGAAGGAATGTTCGTACAGTCGGACCGGTGCACCGAGACGCCCCGTCCGCGTGTAATGTAGCCGATGATATAGTCCCCCGGCACCGGGTTGCAACAGCGCGCAAAACGGACAAGCACGTTGTCCACGCCCTTGACTCTAACGCCGTTGGTCGGGCGCCCTTTGCGCTCCTTGTCCATGCCCGGCGCCCTCATCTCTTTCACTTCAGACGTGAGCTGAAGCGCCTGCTGCTGGGCTTCTTCCGCTTCCCTGCGCACTTTCTCCGTCAAGCGGGTCACAATCTGCGCCGCCGTAATGCCGCCGAAGCCGACCGCGGACAACATATCTTCGACCTCGTGGAAGTTGAACTTCTTCGCCACCTCGAGCATCTCGTCGTCTTTCATAACCACAGACGGCTCGAAGCCGAGTCGCTTCACTTCGCGCTCGATCATTTCGTGGCCCTTGATTACGTTTTCTTCGCGGCGTTCCTTCTTGAACCATTGCCGGATTTTCGTCCGGGCGTGCGACGACTGCGCAATTTTCACCCAATCCTGGCTCGGACCGTACGAATGCTTCGAGGTGAGAATCTCCACGATGTCGCCGGTCTTAATTTTATAGTCGAGCGGCACGATGCGTCCGTTCACTTTCGCGCCGATCGTCCGGTTGCCGACCTCCGTATGAATCCGGTATGCAAAATCGAGCGGCACAGACCCGGCCGGCAGCTCGATGACTTCACCCTTAGGCGTGAAGACGAACACGAGATCCGAGAAAAAGTCCATCTTCAACGACTCGACGAACTCGGAGGCGTCCTGCGCTTCATTTTGCAGCTCAATAATTTCGCGGATGAACTGCATCTTGTCTTCATAGCCCCCGGAAGGGACGTTGGTGCCCTCCTTATAGGCCCAATGCGCCGCTACCCCGTACTCGGACGTGCGATGCATCTCGAACGTGCGGATCTGCACCTCCAGCGGCTCCCCCTTCGGCCCAATGACGGTCGTATGGAGAGACTGGTACATATTCGGTTTCGGCATCGCGATGTAATCCTTGAAGCGGCCCGGCATCGGTTTCCACAACGTATGAATAATTCCGAGCGTGGCGTAGCAATCCTTGATATTGTCGACAATGATGCGCAAAGCAAGCAGGTCGTAAATTTCATTGAACTGCTTGTTGCGCGCGGTCATTTTCTTATAGATGCTGTAAATATGCTTGGGACGACCGGAAATATCGCCGTCGATACCCATTTCGTTCAGCTTTTCGCTGACGTTCTGAATGACATCATTGATGTATTGCTCGCGCTCGGTGCGTTTTTTCTGCATCAGGTTGACGATCCGGTAGTACTGCTGCGGATTCAAATAACGGAGGGCGATATCCTCCATCTCCCACTTGATCGCAGAAATCCCGAGACGATGCGCGATCGGGCAAAAAATTTCCAGCGTCTCGTCCGCGATCCGCCGCTGCGCTTCTTCCGACTGATGCTTCAAGGTGCGCATATTGTGCAGACGGTCGGCGAGTTTGATCAAAATGACGCGTATATCCTGAGCCATCGCGACGAACATTTTACGATAGTTCTCGTTCTGGTGTTCTTCTTTACTCTTGAATTTGATCTTCTCCAGCTTCGTTAAGCCGTCGACGATCATCGCACAGGTTGCCCCGAATTTCTCACGTACGGTTTCGAGCGAGACGGTCGTATCCTCCACCACGTCATGAAGCAGCGCGGCAATAATGGAGATCGTATCCATTTGCATGTTGACCAAAATTTCCGCTACCGCGAGCGGATGCAAAATATACGGTTCGCCCGACTTGCGCACTTGACCGTAATGGGCTTGGTCGGCAAATTCGTAGGCTTCCCGGATTCGAGTGAGATCCTGTTCTTTGATATAACTGGATGCCTTCTCAAGAAGCTGCTCTATCCCCATCGGTCTATCCATTCCCTTAATTCGATTTTAATCCATTATGCCCTTGAACCGGGCCCTGCGTCAAGAATTTACGGGACAAACCGACATTTTGCGCGGATTCCGCTCAGCCTTGCCGTAAGCGGTCACAGTCCGCTCACTCGGCTCAGCCTTCTCGCGCCCCGTGCTTGCCTATACGAATGCGCGTCAAGGCGCTGTCGATCTGCAGCAGCCGTTCGTCCAACGCGCGTTCGGCCGCATCCCCGCCGCCTGCTCCCGTCTGAACGGCAAAAAGCGCTTCCAGCTTTCTTCTTTCCTTCAGGAGGGCGTCATTTAACTGTATCGATGGAGCGTTTACATGGCGGCTCATGGTATTCATCATCGTCATGACTCCTTTGGCGGACTGGGGTAAGTTTTTTGTCTGGCTGACGCTCCAGGGCGCTTGTACTTTCTTACCCCATACCTATGGAAACTGACGCAGCAAGCTGCCTGTCACTTGCGCTGAACCCCTGCATGGGTGTGCAGAGCAGGACGGGTGCGAGGGGCCGGCCTGCGCAATACGACCTTCTGCGAGATCAAAAAAGAGGCCCCGGAGGGCCCCGTGATTAATATTGGATGAGTGAAAATATTTCCGCACCGTCCAGTTTTTCTCTACCGTTCAGTTCGAGCAGCTCGATCAGAAACGCTGCCCCTACCACTTCTCCGCCCAACTGCTTCACCAAATTGATCGAGGTCGCGATTGTGCCGCCCGTAGCGAGCAGATCATCGGCGATCAACACTTTTTGCCCAGGCGCAATAGCGTCTTTATGCATCGCCAGCTTATCTTTGCCGTATTCGAGCGCATAATCGGCTTCAATCGTTTCACCGGGCAGTTTACCGCTTTTGCGGATCGGCACGAAGCCGACGCCAAGCGCAATCGCGAGCGGCGCTCCGATAACGAAGCCGCGGGCTTCAGGCCCTGCGATCAGATCGATTTGTTTGCCCTGCAAACGCTCGGTCAGCTGCCCAATGACCTCTCGATAAGCCTGGCCGTTCTTCAATAACGTCGTAATGTCCTTAAAGCTGATGCCAGGCTGCGGGAAATCATTAATAACCCGGATATAATCTTTGAAATTCATACAATTTCCTCCAATAAGGTTTCTCTCGGTTGGTATTCCATTAATTTATCCAACAATTCTTTAGCGGATGAGTACAGCATCGCTTGCTCCACGTCCGGACGCTTCATCCGCGCGCGGTACAACAAGGAGGCGGATAAATCTTTCTTCGTCGCCGATGGGACTAAGCGGTAACCGTCGGCCGTCGGTTCGGCCAGTCCAAGCTCAGCGAAGACCTCCATCATAAACCGGACGAGCGCGGGCGAAAGCCCGGCTCGTTTGGCGATCGCCTGGCAATAACCGGTGCGCGGCGTTTCGTTCTTCTCCAGCCACACTGCGGCGCCGTACACCGTCTTGAACATATCCCGGCCTGGCATGACACCGGCCTGCCGGTCGCTGTCCGTATCGCCGTACACGGCGTAATATCGCTCGACCGCGCCGGCTTGCGAGCCGAGCGCTTCGATTTGTTCCATCGTATCGGGAATCGAGAACAGGACGATATCGCGCGCTTCGGATATAGAGAACTTGCGCGCAAGCTCGTTCTGCGGGTGAAATCTGGCTGAGATGTCGACCGTCCACAACGCCGTATCCGCGCTGAACGGCTTCAAAGCTTCGGGCAGCGAACTGCCGAACGAAACGACCGCAGCCGGCCAATTGCCGGACGCCGCCTGCGCGGGTTTACGCTTCAGTTTCTCCAGCAGCTCGGCTACTTTACGTTCAGGCTTGGCCGCACCCCGCCAATCGAACAGCTGAACGGTCGGCACTCTCAAATCCTGAATCATAATTTGCGGACGCCGGACGCCGTTCCATTCGTTGACCGACAGCTCGCCGAGCACATCCAGGGTGGCGGACGCCGGGGAAATCCATTCCGACAGCGACCCTTTCCCAAAGCCGACCGCTTCCACCGCAGCCGCCGATTCACGGGCGCCGCTTTGCAGCGACAGCTTCAAATGCTGATGCTCCTTCCCGATCGTACGCATCTCATTCAAGGCAAGCCCCGTGAACAACAAACGGGGAGACGGATTGCCTGCGCCGAACGGACCGAGCTGCTCCAGCTGGCGAATGTTCTCCAGGTTAATATCTTCAAAATCGCAAACAAGGTCGGCATGCAGCAGCGGCATGTAATCCTCCGCAGTCAGCCACTCTGCCGCCAGTTTGCACAACCGCTCGCCCAGTTCCGGTAAATTTCCGGCTTCCAGCGTCATTCCCGCAGCCATCTGATGCCCGCCGAAATGATCCATCAGATCGTCGCAGTGCGTCAAAGCCCGGTACATATCGAAGCCCGCGATCGACCGCGCCGATCCTTTGGCCATACCGGTTTCCTTATCGATGCCGAGAATGATCGTCGGCCTGTAGTAACGGTCGACCATCTTCGAAGCCACGATGCCGATGACGCCGACGTTCCAGCCTTCTTGGGCAAGCACGATCGCTTTGGGCAATTCTCCGGCCGCTGCTATAAGCTCCTCTACCATGGCGACGGCCTGCTTCGTCATGTCGTCAACGATGCGCTGACGCTCCTTGTTGAGCTGATCCAGCTCGTTCGCCAGCTGCTCGGCCTCCTGCTCGTTCGTGGTAGTCAGCAGTTGAACGGCCGCATCGGCGCTGAGCAGCCTGCCGCTCGCATTGATGCGGGGCGCAAGCGAGAACCCGATATGCGTCGAGTTTACTTCCTTGACCGCGACGCCGGCGACGCCCAGCAGTGCGCGAATGCCGGCACAGGAAGTCGCTCGCATACGCTCCAGCCCTTGCTTCACCATGATCCGGTTCTCGCCGGTTAGCGGCATTAAATCGGCGATGGTGCCGATCGCCACGTATTCGAGCAGTTCCTCCGGCAGACGGCCGAGCAGCGCTTGCGCGAGCTTGAAAGCGACCCCGACCCCGGCCAGATGCTTATACGGGTACGGACAATCCGGCTTCTTCGGATTGACCAGCGCATAAGCGGCCGGCAGCTGCTCGGGCGGCTCATGATGATCGGTGACGATGATATCGATGCCGAGCGATGCGGCATAAGCCACCTGCTCGACGGCGCTAATACCGGTGTCTACGGTCACGATCAAGCCGATTCCCTGCGCCTTTGCCGCATCCAGGGCAGCCTTATTCAAGCCGTATCCTTCATGAACACGGTGCGGGATATACGTATCGAACGAACAATCGAGCTGGTTCAGCAAGTGCACCATCAGCGACGTGCTGCTCACGCCGTCCGCATCGTAATCGCCGTAAACCCGAATCTTCTCGCCATCGCGAATAGCGCGGCGTATCCGCTCCACAGCCCGGTCCATGCCGTCCAGAAGAAACGGATCATGAGTGCGATCCGTCCCGCCATGTAAATACTCAGCCGCATGTTCGATGTCGGTTATCCCCCGAACCGCCAGCAAACGCGAGAGCAGCGGAGACAGCTGTAAGCTTTGCGCAATCGTCTGAGCTTGCTCCTCTTCCAGTTTACCGACGTTCCATCTTGCTTTAGCCTGAAGCATACGGGCTGTTCCTCCCTATCCCTCCGTTAATGAAGCAGCGTCGGCATGTCATCGTGCCCGGCATCCGTGCTCTTGTACGGATAGCCCGGATCGTACGGATTAACCTGCACGCAAACGTCCGATACGTGGATGAACCGTTTCATTAACGTTTGTTTCACTGTCTTTGCTATCTCATGTCCTTCAAGAATCGTAATTCTCGGATTGACGCTGATCTTCATATCGACGATTACGTAATGCCCGTGTTCTTTCGCCTGCAAATCGTCGATGGAAATGACCCCCTTCACCCGCTGCACCGTATCGAACAGTTCGCGCGAATCTTCCTGGCGCAGCACGCGGTCGGTCGAATGTTGCACCGCTTCCATCATATAGCGGTAGGCCAGGCGCATCACCAGCACCGCAATGAGCAGTCCGGCAATCGGGTCCAAATAATACAGCAAAGGCATCCCTATGTAATGGCCGAGCATCGCTCCCCCAATGCCGATGAAAGCGACGATGGACGAGTAAATGTCGGAACGGTGTTCCCAGGCTCTCGCGATCACCGCCTGGCTCCCGATTTTTTTGCCAACCCTGTATTGATATTGAAACATCGCTTCTTTAATGACAATGGATAAAGCGATAATGACGAACGCCAGCCGGTCCGGCGCTTGCGGAGCTTCTTGACTTAAAGATTTCACGGTGGCGATAACGATCTCTACACCGATCACCGTCGCAAGCACGGATAAAAGGATCGAAACGATCGGACCGCCCGCGCGATGTCCGCGGATTCCGGCGATGGCGCCGGCCGTATCCGATGCCGAATGCAAGGCGTCCGCCAGGAGCGCCTTGCTGTGCGTCGTCATTCCGGCGACGCCTTTCAACACCGTTAATCCCAGATTAACCCCGATTCCGACCCACAGGCCGATTGCAGCTCGTTTCTTATGTTCCTCCGTCATGGGGCACTCCTCCATGAAAGTGATTATCGTTCGATGAAAGACAAGAAATATGTACCGGATAAAAGGGCGAAGCCGCCGCATATTGCCTTGTTGCGGCGGCCATGGCATTGCTTACGCGGCGGCTTTCTTCTTGGATCCGACAGCTTTGTTTTTTAATTCATACCACAGCGGTCCGGCGATACAGACCGAAGAGTAAGCGCCGCTCGTCAAGCCGATAATTTTCGCGAGGGCGAACAGCTTGATCGCCGGGCTGCCGAGAACGAGCAAACACACCGCGGCAATCAAGACGGTAATAACGGTATTGATGTTCCGTTTCATCGTTTGCCAAATACTGTCGTTCAACAGACCGGCCACGTCTTCGGTCGATTTCAGCTTGGCAAAGCGGAGGTTTTCCCGGACGCGGTCGAAAATTACGATTTTATCGTTAATCGAATACCCGATCGTAGTCAAAATCGCCGCCATAAACGGCAGATTCACTTCAAAACGGAAGATCGCGAAGAAGCTGATAACCACAAACGCATCGTGCAGAATCGCAATGATCGAAGCGATCGCGAACCGCCATTCGAACCGTATGGTCACATACAAACAAATCGCAAGGCTGGCCGCGCCAATCGCGAAGAGCGCTTTGTTCTTCTGCTCGATCGCCATATCCGGCGTGACGGTGTTTACTTCTTGCGAGACGTCGCTGCCGTAAACGGCCACAAAGCTCTCCTTAATCTTCTTCACCGTATCGTCGGTCAGAATGTCGTTAAACCGGACGGACAACCGGTTGTTATTGTCTCCGCCAAGGGTCAGGATGGCCGGCTCGGTACCGTTCGACTTGAGCAGTTCTTCCGCTTTCGCCCGATCGATCGATTGGCTGGCCGATATATCCATCGAGGTGCCGGCCCGGAAATCGACACCGTAATTCAACCCCTTAAACATCAGCATGCATGCGCCCAGCGCGCAAATAATCAGGGAAGCGATATAAAAATATTTCCGGTTTTTGACAAAGTCAAAATAATTTTTAAATGCAGAGTTGTTTTTAAAGGGCACGAATTTCCGACTCCTTTACGCCATAGTAAGTAGGCTTTTTAAATACGTTGGCGCGAATCAGCAAGACGAGCAGGAACCGCGCAAGGAAGACGTTCGTTACGACACTCAAGGCGATGCTCAGCATATTCGTCAGCGCAAAGCCCCGAATGGCTCCGTTCCCGATGTAAAAAAGGACGGCGCCGGCAATAATATTCGTAATGTTCGCATCCATGATCGTCCGGAAGGAATGCTTCGAGCCCGATTTCAGCGAGGACAAGATGCTTTTGCCGCTGCGGATTTCTTCTTTGATCCGCTCGGCCGTAATGATATTGGCGTCGACCGCCATCCCGATCCCCAGGATGAAGGCTGCGATGCCGGGAAGCGTCAAGGTCGCATGAATCAGATTGAATACGAGCAGCAGCAGCCAGGCGTATGTAATAATCGTAATCGAGGCGACCAAGCCCGGAATCCGGTAAAAGAAGAGCATAAACAACAAGATGAGAACTGAGCCGACAAGCCCCGCCTTCACCGTCTCCTGCAGCGACAGCTGGCCAAGCGAAGCGCCTACGCTTTGTGTATATTTCTCGGTGAGCTTCAGCGGAAGCGCACCCAAATTAATCGTATCGGCCAGTTTCTTCGCTTCGTCGAATGTAAAGTTACCGGTAATCGTCGCTTTGCCGTCCGTCAGCACCTGCTGCACGATCGGAGAGGAAAGCGGCGTTTCGTCCAAATAAATCGACATCGGTTGACCGAGCAGCTTCTCGGTAACCTTGCGGAATTTCTCTTTGTCTTTAACCTCGATTTGAATCATAGCCCGGTTCGTTTGGTCGAACTGGACTTTGGCCGCGTTCTCGACGAAGTCGCTTCCGATCAATTCCTTCGTTCCGTCCGGACCCCGGAAAGTGAGCTGCGCCGGCTCTTTAATCACCTTGCGCACTTCTTCTTCATTGCTGACCCCTGGAAATTTAACGCGAATCCTGTCGGATCCTTCAGTTGTAACCTCCGGCTCCGTAACGCCCAAAGCGTTCGCGCGCTGCTCCAGGCTGAGCGCCGTTTGGTTAAGAGACTCTCTCGTTACCGGCTTCCCGGCCTCGATCGGCTCCGCTACATACAAAATCTCAAATCCGCCTTTCAAGTCGAGACCGAGCTTGATGTTCTTCACCAGCTGCGGGCTCGTCACTCCAACCGATGCAAATACGATCAGAACTATCGCGACAAATGCGACGATGCGTTTGATGTCCATAACGATCTCCTTCCACCCTCAATAGTCCTATTATACCCACCTGCGAAAATCGAGTCAATTTGCCATCGATCGCCAAAAAGCCCGTTAAACGGGCCCCGGAAAACTCGGGTACGCCTCTTATCTCAAGGCGGATGCGGAAAGCCTGGAAATCAGCAAAAGACTCCCGCTACCGGAAACGGGAGTCTTTGTATATGCTCATCGTCATCCAATTCATAAACGAAGTGACTTTTAACGACAAAATATCATTGACGATCCGGTGCAGCGGCGGCACGCCTTGCTTCTGATACTTATCGCTGACGCACTCCCAAACTTCTTGCCCGGTCACATGCTCATAGCCCAGCATCCGAAACTCCTGCGCCTTGCTTTTGCAAAGATCCTCGATCATCAGGTTAAGCTCGTTCTCGTCCATCTCTGCCGCCGGGTCGTCTTCGGCATAGCCGTCTTCACGCGTCCCGGCCGGCGGTCCGGCAAGCTCTTCCTCCGCGCCCGCAGCCACGCCGATTCCGGGGTCTCCCGGAGCTGGCTCCGGCTCCGCAGCCGCCTCCGCCGTCCCGGCCGTCAGCTCCTGCGCATCTTTAACCGATGTCGCGGCCGCCGTCTCCTGGGAATAGAACAGCTCCATATACGGAACTTCCTGGTCCTTGCCGATATCGCGATTCTCCTCAGGCTTCTCCATCGAACGATCCGGTTCGATATCCGGCGATTCAGGCGATTCCGGGTTCGTCCCGGCGCTGCGATCCTCATATTGCTTGCCGTCTGTCATCCATAACCCCTCCCGGTGCGCAGCCTGCTCATGTTGTATGTAATTCGCTGTGCAACGCTTATTTCCTTCTTCGTCTCCTACAGGGCTTGTATAAAAATGTGTGCATGCGCCAGGACAGGTCCGGCATATCCATTAATAAATAAACCGACGTGGGAAAAGAGGTTATGGCATTGACCAAACAATCATTTATCAAAGGGACGATGATTCTTCTCGCTGCCGGTATTATCAACCGCATTCTGGGCTTCATCCCGCGTATGACGCTGCCGCGGGTCATCGGGCCCGAAGGCATCGGGTTATACCAGATGGGATGGCCTTTTCTCATTGTCATTCTAACGATCGTCACGGGCGGCATTCCGGTTGCGGTGGCCAAGCTTGTAGCCGCTGCCGAAGCCGAGGGCAATGAAGCCCGGGTGAAAAGTATTTTTCGCATCGCGCTTGCCGTCGCCACCGTGTTAGGTCTCTTTTTCACAGGGGTCATTTATATAGGGGCGCGCTGGATTACCGATCATTTGTTCACCGACCCGAGAGTGTACTATACGTTTCTATGCATGACGCCTATCGTGCCGCTTGTTGCCGTATCCTCCGTGCTCCGCGGTTACTTTCAAGGGCGGCAGAACATGATTCCGACCGCCGTTTCGCAGGTGATGGAAACGCTCGTCCGCATCCTGGCCGTACTGGCGTTCGCCTATGCCATGCTGCCCTACGGCCTCGCCTATGCGGCGGCGGGAGCGATGGCCGGCGTACTGGCCGGGGAAATTTGCGCCACGCTCGTGCTTGTGTTTCTGTACAAAAGAGAGCGTCTGACTCCCGAAAGAGGACCGATTCGCGCCCAAATCGGGACAACCCGCCGTCTGTCCCGCATGACCAACCTGAAACAGCTGCTTAAGCTGGCGCTCCCGGTAACGGGGAGCAAGCTCATCGGCTCGGGTTCTTACTTCCTTGAATCGATTCTGATCGTGCAAAGCTTGGCGCTTGCCGGCCTTGCTACGACGGTCGCAACGGCGCAGTACGGCGCTCTGCAGGGGATGATCATTCCCGTGCTCATGCTGCCGGGCGCGTTGACATACTCGCTTGCCGTCTCTCTCGTTCCTTCGCTTTCGGAAGCCGCGGCGCGCGGCGATATGAAGACGATCCATATGCGCCTGCGCCAGTCGCTCAAGCTGGCTCTCGTCACGGGCGCACCGTTCGCCGTTCTGATGTATGTGCTCGCGGAACCGATCTGCGCATACATGTATGCCCAGCCCGGCATCGCCTCGATGCTGAGAATGATGGCTCCGGCCGCCTTGTTCATCTACTTTCAAGCTCCGCTTCAAGCCGCTCTGCAGGCGCTGGACAAACCCGGAGCGGCGCTCGTCAATACGCTGATCGGCTCCGCAGTCAAGCTCTCGTTGATTTATGTGTTGGCGAGCCGTCCCGAATTCGGTATTCTGGGTGCGATTGTCGCCATTACCGTCAATATTATGCTCGTGACGATTCTTCACGGTCACAGCGTTGTCAAGCTGCTGAAATTCCGGATGGTGTCAGGCGACTTTCTCAAGGTCGGGGTATGCATGGCGGGCACAGGTTGGGCCAGCACCGTGGTTATGCACTCGTCCTGGATCGACGACGGCCTGCTGCGATTTCTGGCCTCCTGCTGCACGGGCATGACGCTGTACGTGCTGCTCGCGTTGGTTACCCGCCTGATCGAACGCGACGACTTGTTCCGCATGATCTGGCTCGGCAAGCGTTTCGTCAAATAAGCGTACTAAGCGTCCCTCGTTATCTCTTCTTATCGATAAACCATTTGCCGCGATGGTCGACCGAGCAGAAGAACACATCTTTAAAGTCGTTAATCCCTCTCGACTGCAGTTCCCGCTTCAGCCAAAACCGGGTTTTGCCCAGCTTGGTTAAACTCTCGTCCTGTACCCGTCCGTCCATAATGAGCGGCAGCGGCAGGCCTTCGTAGCGAAAGACCGGCTTCCGATCGCCGTCGCCCGGCGAAGATGGGGGATCGGAACTTTTCTCGGTGACCGTCAGTTTTCCGGAAGGTTCCAAAATGGCGAATTCCACGTCCGCCAGGTTCATCACTTTATTTTCGCGAAGCTGCAGCAGCAAATCGTCCAGATTGTAGCGCTGACGCTTCATCTCCGAACGGTCCAGCTTGCCTTTGTCAACAATGGTGGCCGGGCTGCCTTCCACCCAGCGGCGAAGTTTCTCGCTCTTCAGCGAGAAGAAGGCGATAATCAATTGAATCACCACCAGCGTCGCCATCGGCAGAATGCCTTCGAGCATCGGTTTGCTGACGTCCTCGACCACGAATACCGCGATTTCCGCGATCATGATCGAGATGACGAGGTCGAAAACGGACAGCTTGCCGATCTCCCTTTTACCCATAATGCGCATCGTCAAGAACACAATGATGTAAACCAGTATGGTCCGTAGAAAAAGGATCAACAACTCCAAGCGACATTCCTCCCCGCAGTCGGTTCCATGGGTATTTTGACCTTGGAGAGGAACCCTCATTCGGGAGAAATGTTGGTAACGGGACCTGTACTATTTTGATAGCCAAGCCCATAAAATGGGACTAACCAATCCATCGGGAGGTTGCCATCCTTATGAAACGTTCGCCGCTCTTATCCGGATTGACGTATTCCACTGTCGTCACCTTAGTCGGCACGCTGCTTGCTTCGCTCCTTATGCTCGCCACTGATTTGTCCGAAAGCTCCTGGCTCCGGACCACGCTGTTCATTCACGGGCTGTCGTTGCTGATCGGAGGCTTCGTCACCGGCAAACGGTGCGAATCCAGAGGTTGGTACCACGGCGGGCTGCTCGGCCTGGTCTATACGCTTATTGTGTGGATGATCGGCTTTCTCGCCTACGACAGCGGGCTGACGCAAGAACTGCTGATCCTCTCCGGCATCGTGCTCGTAATGGGCGCACTCGGCGGCATGATCGGGGTCAATGTGAAGAAGTAAGTGAAATAAGCCGGCAGCTGCGCAAAAAAGGCGTGCATGCGGCAGAGAATGGCTCTCTGGCGCAAAGTACGCCTTTCTTGTCTCTGGAATTGTTTAACAGTGCGCGCTACTACTTGTCTTCAACGGAAGGCGCCGGGGTTACCGCGTTAATCGCCGAACGTTCGAAGGTCAGTTTCGTCACATCATTGACGCGCAGGACGATCGTATCGTCCGTCAGCTCCACGATAGTGCCGTGCAAACCGCCAATCGTAACGATTTTGTCCCCTTTTTTCACGCTGCTCAACATCATGTTGCGGGTTTTCTGACGTTTTTGTTGAGGACGGATCAGCAGGAAATACAAAACAACAAACATTAGGACGAGCGGTCCATAGGTCATCAAATAACTTTCGATGCCTGCCGGAGCTTGGTTGGCCGTAGCCAAAATCATGATCGTTTCCTCCCTTTTTACCTGGCATATGTATATATGATGGTTGGTTAAAACCCTTTGCTGTTCTCGTCGATGCCGTATTTTGCAAAAAATTCGTCGCGGAAATCAAGCAGCCGGTCTTCTTGAATCGCTTGCCGAACCCCGCGCATCAGTTCGAGTAAGAAATGCAGATTGTGATAAGTCGTCAGCCGTATGCCGAACGTCTCGTCCGCCTTAATCAAGTGGCGAATGTAAGCGCGCGAATAGTTACGGCACGTATAGCAGGAACATTCCGGATCAAGCGGCTGGAAATCTTCGGCGTATTTGGCATTGCGCACAACCATACGGCCGGAGCTTGTCATCACGGTGCCGTTGCGGGCAATACGCGTAGGCAGCACGCAATCGAACATGTCGATGCCGCGAATCGCGCCTTCCAAGAGTGCATCCGGTGAACCGACGCCCATCAGGTAACGGGGCTTGTTCGCCGGCAGCAGCGGAACGGTGTAGTCGAGAACCTCAAGCATCAATGGCTTCGGTTCGCCTACGCTGAGTCCCCCAATAGCATACCCCGGGAAATCCATGGAAGTCAACTCTGCCGCGCTTTGCTTGCGCAAATCTTCGTACATCCCGCCCTGAACGATGGCGAACAACCCCTGATCATGCTTGCGCCCATGCGCCTCCAGGCATCGCGCCGCCCAGCGCGTCGTCCGCTCGAGCGATTGCTTGGCGTAGCTGTGCTCGGCCGGATAAGGCGGGCATTCGTCGAACGCCATGATGATGTCGGAGCCGAGCGCGTTCTGGATCTCGATCGATTTCTCAGGCGAAATGAACAGCTTGTCCCCGTTCAAGTGAGAACGGAATTGAACGCCTTCTTCCGTGATTTTGCGCATCTCGCTTAACGAGAATACCTGGAAACCGCCGCTGTCCGTCAAGATCGGGCGATCCCAGTTCATAAATTTGTGCAAGCCGCCGGCCGCTTTCACGACTTCGTGCCCGGGACGCAGGAACAAATGGTAGGTGTTGCTCAGAATAATGTGCGCATCCATCTGCTTCAGTTCTTCCGGGCTCATCGTTTTGACGGTTGCCTGGGTGCCGACCGGCATGAACGCCGGGGTCTCGATGACGCCGTGCGGCGTATGCACACGTCCGAGCCGGGCGCCGGATTGCTTGCACGTTTTGATAGGTTCATAGGTGATGGCCATTAATCAGTCACTTC
The DNA here is from genome assembly GCF_016586185.1 of Paenibacillus sp. EPM92. NCBI lineage: Bacteria > Bacillati > Bacillota > Bacilli > Caryophanales > Paenibacillaceae > Paenibacillus > Paenibacillus sp. EPM92. The sequence continues at coordinate 41,327 of NZ_BCPS01000056.1, read as the reverse complement.
TTTCTAATAAATAAACATGGCGTCGCCGAAGCTGAAGAAGCGGTATTCCCGCTCGACGGCTTCCTTGTAGGCCGCGAGCACGCGCTCGCGTCCAGCCAGCGCGCTGATCAGCATCATCAGCGTCGATTTGGGTAAATGGAAATTCGTCAGCAGCGCATCGACAATCTTAAACTCGTAGCCCGGGTATATGAAAATACCCGTCCAACCGCTGCCTGCTTCCAGCGTGCCGTCCAACCGCGCCGCCGTTTCCAGCGTTCGCGCACTCGTCGTGCCCACGGACACCACGCGGCCTCCGCGGGCTTTGGCAGCGCGGATGATGTCCGCCGTCTCCTGCGACACCTCGTAATACTCTTCGTGCATTTCATGCTCTTCAATCGTATCCGCAGCTACGGGGCGGAACGTGCCAAGCCCGACGTGAAGCGTCACATAGGCTAATTGTATACCTTTTTGTTCCAGCCTATGCAGGTAATCTTCCGTGAAATGAAGCCCTGCTGTCGGCGCCGCCGCCGAGCCCTGATGCTTGGCATACACCGTCTGATACCGCTCCCGGTCCGGCAACTGCTCTTTAATATATGGCGGCAGCGGCATCGAACCAAGACGGTCGAGAATTTCATTGAATATGCCCTTGTATGAAAATCGAAGAACCCGCGTGCCCATCTCGCCTTCGGATTCCACAACAGCGGTCAGCATCGGTTCGCCCTCATCGCTTCCCGAATCCGACGTCCCGAAATGAATAAGCGCGCCGGTCTTCAGCCGTTTGCCCGGACGAACGAGCGCCTCCCAGGCGTCTCCTTCGAGCTGCTTCAGGAGCAGCACCTCCGCTTTCGCACCGGTGTCCGGCTTCACGCCAAAGAGCCGGGCTGGAATGACCCTCGTGTCGTTAAGCACGAGCACATCCCCGGCTTGTAGAAAAGATTCCAATTGCTCGAACCCGTAATGCCCGATCTCCCCGGTACGCTTGTTCAGCGTCAGCAGCCGCGAGGCCGTACGATTCTCGAGCGGCGTCTGCGCGATCAACGATTCGGGGAGATGGTAATCAAACAAATCTACCTGCATGAACAACTTCATTCCCTTTACGGTAAAGTGGTGACGGTCACCCCGGAATAGTACGCTTGTAAAATTTTCACATAATCATAGCCCAGCTCGGCATAACCTTTGGCACCCCATTGCGACATGCCGAGTCCATGGCCGAATCCGGTGCCTTTAAACACGAATTGCGTGGTTTTGGAAACCGGCTTTACGTTTCCGTCGGCGCTTAGTACGAAGAACTGTTCCTGCTCGTAAGCTTGAGGCGTACCCGAGCCTCCTGCGAAGTAAAGCGGCGCATCGGAGGCGCTTTGCTCGCGGACAGCGCTTCCTGCTCCCCGTATAGTATACCGTTCCGATTGTTCAATTTCAAACCGCGTGCTGGGCAGCCCGCCGAGCAGCGAACGCAGCGCATCCGGATATGACGCTTTCACGGCTTGTCCGTTGACGGACACTTCCAGCGCACGTCCGGACGGCCCCCGCTTCGTTACCTCGAGGCGGGTAATGCCGCCGGCAGCGGAAGCCGGCAGCGAAGCGCCGAGCTTCTCCCTCAGCCTGCCCTCGTCGAACGGACCGCGAACCCATGCGAACGCGTTCGATTCCATCATTTGGCCGATCACAACGAACCGGCTGCCGGCATCGACTTTCGCGATAGCGGGATTGGCCGCATTGTCGACAAAGGGTGCCGAACGAATGTTGACCGCGTCCGTCGTCGACTCGTAATAAGGCAGGCCGATCTCATTCTTCGTACCGGTGTCGCGGGCGTAATCCGAATGAATATATCCGGTTAATCCGCTGGGCAGGACGATCCGATACCACGGCTTTTTGCCTGCTTGGGCACCTTCGTCCGGCGACGGCACGCTCTTCAGATAAGGGACGGGGTTGCCCCATACCTCGCTCGAATCGGCCGTCATGCCGCCTGCATTGGAATAGAAGAGCGGGTCGATCAAAGCGTTCTTGTAGGTCAGCACCTGACCTTTGGTCGAATCGACCGCTTGAATCGCAGCGGCGAATTCCGCTTCACGCCCTTTGTACACCTGATCCGCTGTCGAATCGGACACATTCGCAATTTGGTATTTGTCGCCCTGCTTCAACGCGTATGTACGGGCGGCGATCGCCTGCGCCTTCAGCGCTTCCGCCGGCCAAGACGAGTTTAACTCCGAACCGACGACGCTGTATAAATATTGATCAATGGCCAATTCGTTGATGACGGCAAGCTTGCCGTTCAACGTTGTCACCTCGATGCCGCCGCGGTACGAACGGTTCGATCGCTCAGCCACCTGCACGCCTGCTTTCGGATCTACAGGTGCCGCCCACAGCTTGGCTCCGCCGCCGACAACGAAAGCGGTGACCGGCTGTACGGCCCCATCCCCGCTCACGGAAAGCTCGCTGCGCTTGAGCACGTAGCCCGCCGTTTGATCCACGGCCGTCAAGCGGGCTGCAGGCAGTGCGGCGCTTACCTTGTCCTTTAGCGTCTTCAGCGAAGCGTCATCAGCCGCTCCGCCGACCATGACGGCGAAGCCGCCGCCGATGAGCGCCACGTCAGCGTCAAAGCCGGCCTGCACGATCGCATCCGCTTGCGCCTGCGCTTCAGGCTCCGTGGCGTAAACGCCGGCGTTCCAGCCCAGCGGTCCGGCAACTTGGGCGGTTGCATCCGCTTTGGCCGCCGCAGCGGCCGCTTCCTTCGTCGGAAACGGGCCGATATATGCGGCATATGCCGGCTTCCCCTGCTTCGAGCGCTGCACGATGCCCGTACCCGCTCCGCCAACCGCCAGCTTCTGCGCTTGAGCTCTTGCGACGGCTGCATCGGCGCTTTGCGGAAGCAGCGCATAATAGCCGTTCGCATAGGCGCGTACGACTTCTTTCGCATTCACCTGATGCAGCGGCTTGAAGCCGCTTGCATCGCGCAAGCCGAGCGCGAGTGCGGCCGTGTCCGCGCTCAGCGTAACCGCCGATGCCGGACTGCTGTAACGGCCGGTATCGATAAATAGCGCGACGCGGACGGAAGCCGGCATGGCAGCCGGAATTGCCGCTTGCGCGGCAGGCGCGAGCGGCGTGACCACCGGCGCTGCGAACACGCCGGTCCAGACAACGGCAGCGCACAGCGCCGTCTTGAGACCCGCTCCAAGCGGGCGCCGACCTCGTTCATGATCAACGTTATGACGTTTGGGACTCCCCATGCTGCGTGATTCTCCTCCCCTATTGCAACCGTTGCATCGAGCTGTGATGATGCCGGTTGTCAATCCTATTGCAACCGTTGCATCGAGCTGCGATGATGCCGGTTGTCAATCCTATTGCAACCGTTGCATCGAGCTGCGATGATGCCGGTTGTCAATCCTATTGCAACCGTTGCATCGAGCTGTGATGATGCCGGTTGTATGGTCTCGCTTCTGTAGCGGTAATGATCCCCTAGTAAACTTTTATGACCGGCTTGGCATGGGCAAGCCCAAATGTTTGCACGCGCTCGCCGTCACCATCCGCCCCCGCGGAGTGCGCTGCAAAAATCCGATTTGGAGCAAATAAGGCTCGTACACGTCCTCAATGGTCTGGCTTTCTTCGCCAATGGAGGCTGCTATCGTGTCAAGACCGACCGGTCCCCCTTGAAAGCTTAGGATTATCGCGCGCAGCATTTTGTGATCGATCTCGTCAAGACCGAGCGGATCGACCTGAATGCTCGACAACGCAGCTTGCGTTATGTCCAGCGTAATGATGCCGTCGCCCTTCACTTGGGCAAAGTCGCGCACCCGCTTCAGCAGCCGGTTGGCGATCCGCGGCGTTCCCCGCGACCGCATGCCGATCTCGTGAGCCGCTTCGCCGACGATCTGCACCTGCAGCAGGTCGGACGTGCGGCTGACGATGTACGACAGCTCATCTACCGTATAATACTCCAAACGGCTGACGACTCCGAAACGATCGCGCAGCGGCGCGGATAGCAAGCCGACACGCGTCGTCGCCCCGACGAGTGTAAACGGCGGCAAATCGAGCCGCACCGAGCGGGCGCTCGGTCCTTTACCGATAATAATATCCAGCGCGTAATCCTCCATCGCCGGGTATAACACTTCCTCCACCGTGCGGTGCAGGCGGTGGATTTCGTCGATGAACAGCACATCGCCTTCCTGCAAATTGGTCAGGATAGCGGCCAAATCGCCCGGCCGTTCGATGGCGGGGCCGCTCGTCGTGCGAAGATTGACGCCAAGCTCGTTCGCGATGATATTGGACAGCGTCGTTTTCCCGAGTCCGGGAGGGCCGTATAGAAGCACGTGATCGAGCGCTTCCTTGCGCATTTTCGCCGCCTCGATATATATTTTCAAGTTTTCTTTCGCTTGCGACTGGCCGATATACTCCGCCAAATAGCGCGGGCGCAGACTGAATTCCATCGTCTGATCTTCCATCATCAAGTTCGCCGATATAATCCGGTCATCCATGCTGCGATTCTCCTTTCTAACCGTCTTAACGCTGCGCCGGGAGCCGTAACGTCATCTCATCATCGACTGTTGAAACAGCGCCTGCAGCGCCAGCTTCGTCACGGCGTCCGTCGTCTCGCCGCCCTGCAGCTTCGGTTTGATTGCCGCTCCTGCACGGTCCGCTTCCGCCTCGGTGTAACCGAGCGCGAGCAGCGCCGCCTTCGCCTCCGCCCAAGCGCCTCCGCCCAGCGGAGCTGAGGCCGTGTCGCCCAGACTGAAGCCAGCCCCCGCCATATCGTCGTCCGCGGACGTCCAGGCGCCGAGCTTGTCCTTCAGATCAAGCACCATGCGCTGCGCCGTTTTCTTTCCGATTCCGGGCAGCTTTGTCAAGAACGCGACATTCTCCTGACGGATCGCCGAGGCGATCGTCTCCGGCCGCCCGCCCGCCAAGATGCCGATCGCGACCTTCGGCCCGATTCCGCTTACCTCCAGCAGCAGGCGGAACAGCGATTGCTCCTCGCGAGACGTGAAACCGAACAGCAGGTGCGCATCCTCACGCACCTGGTAATGGATATACATCGTCACTTCGCCGCCGTCCTTGCCGTCCTTCGGCGCAACGGCGAACGGATTCGCACAGAACACCCGATAGCCGACGCCCCGCACGTCGAGCACGACATACTCCGTTTCCCGGTGGGCGACGGTTCCTCTTAGAAAGTCGATCATCGCTTGGTTGCTCCATTCATCTTTTGTAAAAGTGTTGCCGAATGCGCGTGGCAAATCGCGACGGCAAGCGCATCCGCCACGTCGTCCGGCTTCGGCACGCTCGATAAGTGCAGGAACATCCTGACCATCTCCTGCACCTGCTTCTTCTCGGCTTTACCGTAACCCACAATCGCCTGCTTGACCTGCAGCGGCGTGTATTCGCCGATCGGCAATCCCTGCTGCACAGCCGCCAGCATCAATACTCCGCGCGCTTGACCGACGGTCAGCGCGGTCGTTACGTTGCGGTTGAAGAACAGCTTCTCGATCGCCACCGCGTCAGGTTTATATTTGTCTATCAATTGGACCATAGCTTCATAGACTTGCTTCAGACGCACTGAATCTTCGGTATGCGCCTCGGTTTGAATCGAGCCGTACTGGACGGGCACCAATTTATGTCCCTGCTTGTCGATAAATCCGAAACCGACGATGGCGATTCCCGGGTCGATGCCTAATATGCGCACGCGGCTTCCAACTCCCCCGCCCGCTCCTCCGTGAGCCTCAATGACGTTCAGAGGACACCAGAAAGCGAACATATGTATTCACCAGCCCATTATATCAGATTATCCCCCCTATGAACACGCTGTATGGAAGAAAACCATCCGTCAGGCGCCTCTCACCAGCCCTCCGGTAAGCATTAGAAGAAACTGCGGCGCGTTATGCTCGCCGACTCTGCCATCAGAGCAAAATAACGGCGCTGGATCAACCGCATGCGCACTCGGCCGCAAGCGGATGCTCTCCAAGCCCCGCAGCTATCCCCGGATGGTCATGCGCAGCCGATCCCGTCATCAACGCAAATAAACCTCCTGGACCACTTTATAACGTGGACCGGGAGGTTTATTCCGCTCTGACCCTCATCCAAACCGGGGATGAAACGGGCCAGCCTCTATCGTCCTTCAAGGGGAAGGCGCCCGCTGCATCGCATTCTCCGTCTCCTCCACCGCATAGTCGCTCAACGTGGACAATACGCTGTTGTAATCTTCAAGATCGTGAATACGTATGCCATGGTACAGCTGCCTGACCGTTTCGCGGGGCAGACTGCTTTCCAGGTGCTCAATGTTCAATTGAAAGAACGTGCGCATGACGTTCTCCGTTCCGGAGTTCGGGACGCCTTCGAACAAGGAAAGGTTGCCCTTCGCATCGAGCCCGAAGTACGCCTTTTCCTTGCAGGCCGGCGACAAGTCGTCGATCGACTCCGTGAAGTACACCGTGTTCGTCTCGCCCAGGCTGACCGTTATGGAAGGATGGTTGCGGTAATAATTCATAATGCCGTTCGAATCGAGCAGTCCGATCCGTTCGAGCTCCTCCCCGCACACATAGGCTTTCTTCGAGAATGCTTCCCGTTTACCCTCCATTCCGCTAATGATCTTCCGCACCTCTTCCTCGGGCTGTTTGAACGCCGTCACTTGACGGCTGAATACGGCCCGATCCTGCTGCCATTCTCCCAAATCCCAGGAAAGCGGAGCTTGTACCGCACTACGCGAGAACCAAAGCCACGAAGCAAACACGCCCATTGCGAGCAGCACGACCGCCAAATGCAGCCAGCCGCGTTTAAGGCGAAGCTTTCGTTTCAGTTGTTTTTTGAGCTGATTCCACCATTCTTTCACTTGCATAGGAGATCCCCTCTTGTCTATATCGTTATGATTTACTATTTTTCCCATGGGGATCGACGTTTATACGGAATGGATGTATACTGTGTCTTATGGTAAACAACCCATGAGGGGAAGGATGATGACTTACCTATGCAGTCGCTTTTGAAAGAAGTATGGGCTTGGATCCGTTCCATTGCCGCCGCGTTTGTCCTAACCATCTTGATCGGGATGTTCATATTCCAACCGACCAAAGTGCTCGGACATTCCATGGATCCGACGCTAAACGATCAACAGCGAATTTACGTTTCCAAACTGTCGCATACGTTCCGGTACGGACCGGATTACGGGGATATCGTCATTATCGACAGCCGGGTGGAGCGCCCCCGCACCTTGAAGGACGATCTGCTGGAGCATCCGCTGCTTCGCCTCCTTCGCGGTGAGGATGACCCGAACATGTACGTGAAACGGGTGATCGGGAAGCCAGGCGACATACTGGAGATGAAAGATAACAGAATGTACCGAAACGGTCAGCCTCTGGACGAGCCTTACTTGAACGAAACGATGGATACTCCCGTTTCACGGCAATGGACCGTGCCGGAAGGCCACGTATTCGTCATGGGCGACAACAGAAACCACAGCAAGGATAGCCGGGATATCGGCTTCGTGCCGATCGACCATGTGCTTGGCATTAAGTTTTAGCTGAATATAAATTAGCTCGCGAACAGAGCCTATCCGGCAAAATGTTCAAAAAGGCAAGCCTTGCAGCAAGGGCATTGCCTTTTTTTATCTTCATTTCAAAATCCACTGATTCAAATCAAAGCCCTTCTGCGCCAGCTTCTCTTCGACTAAAAAAGCTTTCGTCCCTTCCAGCAGCTTCACGCCGGAGTCGGTAAAAGGCACATCCTTGATCCATGAGACAAACACCAATCTTCGCCGAGCCATATTTTTTTATGGTGAATTGATTGCAGTAAAAAGACGGAGATTAGCTACAATAAACTTCTACCTTTGCAGATCATAAGTAACTGACGCTGTATACAGAGGGGGTTGAAGCTTGAACAGGTTTGTAGTCTATATAATTGCCAGTATCGCATGTCTGATCTTACTCATACTCGGTGTTATGTATGGAATATGGGATAGCAACCAATCTAAAACAGGACCAGTAGGCGATGGGAATGCAAATCCTACTATATTTCAATTGATACCAAGTTTTACGACTTTTCTTCTAGGAATCATAAATTTACCCATGGCTATTATCCGCTATAAGAAAAATAAAGAATCAAAAAGCAAAGAGAATTGAACATGAACTTACAATAAAATTGTTACGCTACCTGATACGATAGATTAATTAACTGCCTTTTCAGCGGGCGGTTTTTATTTGGGTCTAAAATCAATAATACACGGTAACACAGCCTTTAAATAAAGGACAAAAAGCCGCCCCCCGTACGCATTCGTTCCGGGAAGACGGCATTTGCTTAGTGAAAAACCGGACAGACTTAGTCGTTTAACCAAGGTCTTGTTCTTTTGACTTTCGGAGGATGATGAGCTTTGCGGCTGTTCCGTTCAATCAAGCTGCTGATGGCGGCGCGGGCCGATTTCCCACGGGCTGGACGCTTCGCCCTCGCGTCTTCTTTCGCAGCCGGAGCGGCGGCCGACTTGCCGTCCTTCGATTTGTGGATCGACAGCGCACGTTCCTCCGCAACCAGAGGTTCCGCCGTCGCAAACGGCATCGCCCCGAGGCCGGGATATACGTTCACCGCGATGCCAGGTTCCGGAAACGGGTAGCCCGCTACGGCATGCGGCAAGATCGGCGACCCGTACGGCGAAGCAGGGTATGCGTCGTACAGATCCCTACCGTAAGGCGTCGGATACATCTCCATCGGCTCCTGATCGTACGGCGTGCCCGGGTACATCCCCATCGGCTCCTGATCGTATGGCGTGCCCGGATACATCCCCATCGGCCCCTGATCGTACGGCGTGCCCGGATACATCCCCATCGGCTCCTGACCGTACGGCGTGCCTGGGTACATCCCCAGCGGCTCCTGGCCGTATGGCGCGTTCGGATATGCCCCCAGCGGCTCCTGGCCGTATGGCGCGTTCGGGTACGCACCCAGCGGCTCCTGGCCGTATGGCGCGTTCGGATATGCCCCCAGCGGTTCCTGGCCGTATGGCGCGTTCGGGTCCGTCGCGAGAGGTTCCTGGCCATATGGCGCGTTCGGATACGCCTCCAATGGCTCCTGGCCGTATGGCGCGTTCATTTGGGGCAGCGCATAAGGCAGATTCGGTTGACCGCAGCCGCAGCCTTTGCTTGCTGCCGGCGCTTCCCAACTCGGATACGGCGAGTAGGTCACGTTCGGCGTACTCATCGTATAAGGCATTTCTCCGTGCTTTGGCTGGTTCGGAAATACAGGCAGCTCCGGCTCCGTCGCCCAGGGACTTTGCATCATCACTTCCGTTGCCGGCACTTGGAATTGCTGGAACAAGTTCGCTACCGGAGGCATATTTCCGGCATACGTAGGCTCCATAGACGGCATTCCGACATTCGGTGTCGGCATTTCGATATTCGGTGTCGGCATTTCGATATTCGGTGTCGGCATTTCGATATTCGGAGTCGGCATCCCGATATTCGGTGACTGCATCCAGATATTCGGCGTCGGCATCTGGATATTCGGATACGGCGTAATGCCGGGCGCTTCCTCCTTCAACGGCGCTTGCGGCGCCTCCGGCATCATCGGCGCCTCCTCAACCGGCAGCGGAGATAACGGCATTACGGACGTATCCGCTTTGGCCAAGTGGTGATGCATTGACGGGCCCGTGTCGGATTTCAGCTTCGGAATGTACACGATCTCCCCGGTCATCAGCACGTTCGGATTTTTCAGCTGCTGGTTCGCAGCCACCATATCGGCCAACGGCACGCCCCAAGCTTTGCCAAGCTTCCACAGGGTGTCGCCCTGCACCACGACATGCTTATATAAGTAATCCGTCGGCTGCTGGACAGGCTTAGGCGAATCCGGGATTTTCACCTTCATCCCGACATCGATCACATCGGGATTAGCGATTTGCGGATTGGCGGCAATAAGTTGGTCGAGCTCCACGTGATATTTTTGGGAGAGCTCGTAAAGGGTGTCACCTTTTTTCACAAGATGGATTTTCAATTGCATAAACCTCCTTAGTTTTGCGCTTTGTGCTACCGGAACAAAATGACATTACAGTTTATGCACGAAGGTAGGCATTTGACCACGCAAACTTGAAAAATTTCCATCCTGTCGCTGATAAGGTCCTATTTCCAGGTTTCCCGGATGCCTTGGCTCTAATCTCCGACGATTAGCGCAGAACTGTCCACCTTCCCGCTATACGCTCCGTATGCGATTCAGGCTCGAGCCCCCAACATGACGTTACCCGGCAGCGTTGCCGTTCGCCTGCACTTCCGTATACCGGAACAATTCCTGTGAGCCCGTCCCCCCCTAACCCGAGCCACTTTCCTATCTAACGAAAAAATAGCGGAACTCTGACATCTTATTCCTTATACTTCGCCGCCAAACGGCGTCAATTTTCAGGAATAAGATACTGGAGTTCCGCTATGTTTATCGTAAGGGCACAAACACGCCGCGTTCGGCGGCGGACCGTGAAGGTGCGCGAGCCTACTCGTACACCTTCACGCCGTCTACTTGGACGAGCTTGCGGAATTCCCGCAGCAGGCTCGTCGTGATCGGTCCGGCTTTGCCTTCGCCGATCGTGCGCGCGTCGACTTCGCGCACCGCGATGACTTCCGCCGCCGTACCGGTGAAGAACACTTCATCGGCGACGTACACATCGTGCAGCGTGAAGGGCTCTTCCTTCAGCTTATAGCCGAGCTTGCCGCACAGCTCGATAATGGCTGCGCGGGTAATACCTTCCAGCGCCCCGCAGTAGCAGGGCGGGGTAAACACAACGCCGCGTTTGACGATAAAGATATTGTCGGACGAGCCCTCGGCTACGTAGCCTTGCGAATTCAGCATGATCGCTTCACCCACGCCGGCAAGGTTCGCTTGAATTTTCACCAAAATATTGTTCAGGTAATTCAGTGATTTGATCTTCGGATTGAGCGCGTCGGGCACGTTGCGGCGCGTCGAGACGGACACCGTCCTCAGCCCGTTGACGTAAGCTTCTTCCGGGTAAATCGCCAGCTGTTCCACGATGATAATGACATTCGCCTTCGGGGAACGGCGCGGGTCGAGGCCGAGATCCCCGGGTCCGCGGGAGACGACCAGCCGAATGTACCCGTCGCGCAGCTCGTTGCGGCGAATCGTTTCGACAAGCACGTCCTGCATCTCGCCAAAGGTCAGCGGGATTTCAAGCATGATCGACTTGGCCGAATCGTACAGCCGGTCCAGATGTTCCTTGCATTTGAAGATGTTGCCGTTATAAACCCGAATGCCTTCGAAAATACCGTCTCCGTACAAAAAACCGTGGTCGTACACCGAAATTTTAGCGTCCTCTTTGCTCACAAAGCCGCCGTTCAAGTAAATGACTTGGGCCACGTTCTTTACACCTCCGCTTGTTCTGGGTCATAGGAATACGTCGGGTAACAACCTAAGATGCGCACCTGGCAGCCGATCGCCTCAATTTCCTGCAGCGCGGCCGGCAGCAGCACGGAATCCATGGAAGCCTCGATGTCGATATAAAAGTAATAATTACCGAGCCGTTTTTTCGTCGGACGGGATTCGATCTTGGACAAGTTGATGCGCCGCCAGGCGAAAGCCGACAGCACCTGATGCAGTCCCCCCGGATAATCTTCGGGCATCGTTATAAGAATCGTCGTCTTCTGCTGCGGCGACGCCTTCAGCTGCGGCTTCTCCTGTCCGATCAGCACGAACCGCGTATAGTTGTTCTGGTGATCCTGCACGCCTGCCGCCACCGTCGACAACCCATACAATACGCCGGCACCTATCGGAGCAAGCGCCGCGACCGACGAATCGCCCAGCTCCCGCACAAGGCGGGCCGCTTCACCGTTGCTGCCGACCTGCTCCAGCTCGACATGCGGCAGGAATTTGCGCAGAAACCGTTGACACTGCGCCAGTGTGACGCTGTGCGAGTATACTTTACGGATCTCCCCGCACGCCGCCTCCAGCTCGGTCCCCTGCCCTTCGCCGCTCGGCAAACGGAGCAAATTGATCGAAATCGGGTACACCCACTCCGCTTGTATCGGCAAATCCACCTCATGGACCAGCATATCCACATGCAGCGTCACCGAGCCTTCGAACGTGTTCTCGATGGGAATAACGCTGTAATCTGTTGTTCCGTTCACGGTCGATTGGAACACATCCGCGATCAGTTTGCAGTTAACATATTCAAATTCATCCGTTCCGAGCACATAATGAGCCGATTCCTCGGTGAATGTCCCCGGACCGAGAAGTGCGATTCGCTTCATCCCAAGGTCTCCCCTTTAACGAATTCAAGCAAGGAACACCCTTGCTCCTCAGGCGCCAATACTTGGGCAGCGACGCCCTCCCGATCGGGCTTCAGCCACAATAAAGTCGCTTCGATCCCTTCGGCCCGAAGCTTGCCCCGCATGAATGATTCCAGCTCGTTCTTCCTATCCGAATCCCGATCCACCAGCGTCAATATCGTCGGCCCCGCGCCGCTCAACGCGACACCTAGCGCGCCGTGGTCGGTCGCTTCCGCGAGAATGCCGGCAAGGCCAGGCACAAGCGGAGCCCGGTACGGCTGGTGCAGCGCATCCTTCATCGCCACACGGATCATATCGAGCCGGCCCGTGCAGAAAGCGGCGACCAGCACCGACGAGTGACCCACGTTGAACACGGCGTTCTCGAGGCTTTGCTCACGCGGCAGCACGCCGCGCGCTTTCTCCGTAGACAGCTGAAAATGCGGAATCGCCACAAGCACGTCCAGCCTCTCGTGCGGCTCTACGCGAATATATTCTGCCCGCTTGCCGTCCCAGAATGCCACGACGATGCCCCCGAACAAGGAAGCACCGACGTTGTCGGGATGCTTCTCCAATTCGGTGGCGATTTGAAACAGCTCATCCTTCGTGAACTTGTCCCCAATCAGCGCGTTTGCCGCCGTCAGTGCTCCGACGATGGCCGAGGCGCTGCTGCCGAGTCCCCGGGTCAGCGGAATGTCGCTGTACATCGCGATATCGAGTTCCGGAATTTCGACTCCCGCCCGCTTGAACACGAGCTGAGCCACTTCATAGATCAGGTTGCTTTTATCCGTAGGCACGCCGTTCATCTGATCCCCGTGCAGCGTAATCCGGGTTTCGTCCGACACGCTCATGTCAATCCATGCATACAAATCCAGCGCCATGCCGAGCGTATCGAAGCCGGGTCCGAGGTTCGCCGTGCTGGCCGGCACCTTCACACGCACTCTGCGTTTATTGATATCCGTCATGTCTGTCCGCGCCCCTAACCTTCAAGCTTTCGAATGGCTTCCATAACCGCTGCTTCGGAATCCTTCACCACAACCGGCTCGGCGGCCACGCTCTTAATGGCGATGTTCGGATCTTTCAGCCCATGGCCGGTCAGCACGCAGACGACGCGTTGACCTTTCTCGAAATACCCTTCGCGCTTCAGTTTCATCACGCCTGCGATCGAAGCCGCGGATGCCGGTTCGGCAAAAATCCCTTCGCGTGCAGCGATCGTTTTGTAGGCGTGCAAAATTTCGTCATCCGTGACAAAGTTGATTTGACCTCCGGAATCTTTAGCCGCCGCTTCGGCGCCCTTCCAAGTGGCCGGGTTCCCGATACGGATCGCGGTTGCGATCGTTTCCGGATTCGGAATCGGCTCTCCGCGCACGATAGCCGCGGCGCCTTCCGCTTCGAAACCGATCATTTTCGGCAGCGATCGGGACTTGCCCTTCTCGTAGTATTCCTTGAAGCCTTTCCAGTAAGCCGTGATGTTGCCTGCGTTACCGACCGGAATCGCAAGATAGTCCGGCGCTCCGCCGAGCTGGTCGCACACTTCGAAGGCGGCCGTTTTTTGCCCTTCGATGCGGTATGGGTTGACGGAGTTAACAAGCGTGATCGGATGCTTGGCCGTAATTTCGCGCACGATTTCGAGCGCCCGGTCAAAGTTGCCTTCGATCGCGATGACTTTCGCGCCGTAGATGATCGCCTGCGCCAGCTTGCCGAGCGCAATGTTGTTGTTCGGGATGAGCACGATGCAGTTCAAGCCGCCGCGAGCCGCGTAAGCCGCAGCTGCCGCCGAGGTGTTGCCCGTCGACGCGCACATGATCGTACGGCTGCCTTCTTCCATCGCTTTGGCTACGGCCATAACCATACCGCGGTCTTTGAAAGAGCCGGTCGGGTTCAGCCCTTCGTATTTAAAGTACAGATCCAGGTCGAGCTCGTTTGACAAGTTCTCCGCGCGTACAAGCGGCGTATTGCCTTCCTGCAAAGTAAGCAGCGGCGTGCTCTCATTCACCGGCAAATAGGGTCTGTACGTTTCCAGAAGTCCCTTCCATCTCATGTCTTGCTTAGCCCTCCACTCGGTAGACGCTCTTGATCGCTTGAACGACGTTCATGGACTCGATTTGCTTCAACACGTTATTCATCGCAGCTTTATTGGCGTCATGGGTAATGATGATAATTTCGGCAAGCGGGTTGGTCGCGTTCGGGTGCTGAAGCACCGACTCCAGGCTCACTTCGTGCTGGGCGAATACTTGCGTAATTTGCGCCAGTACGCCGGCTTTGTCTTCCACATGCAGTAAAATAAAGTTCTTCGACGCGATTTGCTCGTCCGTCTTCAGCTTCTTCTCCTTATAAGGCACGAACCCGCGGCGGCCGTTGATGCCAAGGTTCAGGTTGCGCACGACGGCCACCAGATCGGCCACGACAGAGGTCGCGGTCGGCATTTCGCCGGCGCCCGGTCCGTAGAACATCGTTTCGCCCACCGCTTCGCCATAAACGTACACGGCGTTAAACACGCCGTTGACCGATGCGAGCGGATGCGAATGCTTGACCATCGTCGGCTGCACGCTGATGCTAATGTGCTCGTCTTGACGCTCCGCGATGCCGAGCAGCTTCACTTCATATCCGAGACGTTTGCCGTACGCGATGTCTTCTTTGGATACTTTGGAGATGCCCTTTACGGACACGTCCGACAGCTCTACGTTCGCACGGAAGCCGAGCGTGGCGAGAATCGTCATTTTGCGCGCCGCGTCGAAGCCTTCCACGTCCGAGGTCGGATCGGACTCCGCATAGCCGAGCTGCTGCGCTTCCTTCAGCACATCGTCGTACGCAGCGCCCTCCTGGCTCATCTTCGTCAAAATATAGTTGGTTGTACCGTTGACGATCCCCATAATTTTCGTAATGCGATCCGAGGAAAAACCTTCGACCAGCGTCCGGAGGATCGGAATACCGCCGGCGACGCTCGCCTCGTAGAGCACGTCGCAGCCTTTCTCTGCCGCTTTCGCCAAAATCTCCGGCCCGTGCAGCGCCATCAAATCCTTGTTGGCGGTGACCACATGTTTACCGCGATCCAGCGCTGCGAGAATCAATTGTTTGGACAGCTCGATACCGCCCATCACTTCCACAACGACGTCGATTTCCGGGTTCTCGATCACGTCCCACGGATTTTCCGTGATTTTATCCGCAGCCACATGAATGCCGCGGCTTTTGCTGCTGTCCTTGACCAATACTTTCACGATTTCGATCGGGGAGCCCGATTGGCTGAGCAGATCGGGCTGGTGTCCTTCCACAATACGAACGACCCCGGTACCGACTGTACCTAGACCGAGTAATCCTACTTTGACGGGTTTCATATGTGTCCTCCTTATGCGTTGTTGTACGATAAGTCCCGGTTCGTAATAAAGACCTCCAGCCTGGATTGAACATGAATGCTTTGAACGATAGCCCTAGGCGATGTTCGAATTCATTTTCAAAGGCGTTGCACGCCCCGGTTCTTTTTTACTGCCCTTATCATCATCCAAAACGCTGCTATTATTAGTATTAGCCTTGCCCGGCGAGGGTGGCGCGGGTGACGCCGTCCTGGCTGCGCAGCGTGTCGAGCAAATGGCTCACGTTCTCGCCCATCATCGACGTCTCTACCGAGATGACGACATTGGCGATGCCCTGCAGCGGAATCGTTTGGTGGATCGTCAGCACATTGCCTTCCAGCCCGGCGATCAGCGCGAGCACGCGGGACAAGATGCCGGATCGGTGCTCCAAATCCATGGAGATCGTGACGATCCTGTCGCGCTCCAGCTTGGTGAGCGGGAAGATGCCGTCTTTGTACTTATAAAAAGCGCTGCGGCTTAATTCCACCTGCTCCACCGCTTCGTGGACCGTCTTCACTTCGCCGCGGGCCAGCAGCTCCTTCGCTTGCAGCGTCTTGAAGAGCGCTTCCGGCAAGATGTCCTCGCGGACCAAGAAAAATCGCTGCCCCTGCGGCGGTTTTCCCTCGGTATGTTTGTCAGGCACGATAACAGTCCTCTCTACACAGACGATTGTTTTCATCTAGTGGACATTATATCGCAACACGCTCTCCCCGGCAATAGGCTTTCCACTTGAAAATATGATAAAGTGATGATATACACCTGCGAAAAGGAGCGATTCCGGTTGATCCGAGCGAGGATGATAGCGACTGCTATATTATTCCATCAGAACGACATGCTGATGATGAAGCGTTCTCCGTACCGTACGTTATCCCCCGGTATGTGGGCGGCCGTCGGCGGTCATTTGGAGCCTCATGAAATTAATGATCCCGAATCGGCCGTGCTTCGCGAGATCCATGAGGAAACGGGGCTGCTTCCCGAAGATTTGCGCGACCTGCGCCTGCAGTACATCCTTATCCGGTTAAATCAACAGGAAGTGCGCCAGCAGTTCATTTATACGGGAAGGACCGGGAAGCGCACGGTCAATCAAACCGACGAAGGCGAGCTGTTCTGGATTCCCCGCGAACAGGTGCTGAATCGTGAAATCCCTTTTATTTTCCACCGCTTGCTTGAACATTATTTCGAGCACGGACCGAGCCCCCACGTCTGGGTCGGAACGGCAGGTTACGAACCGGACGGCTCGCCCGCGGTTCACTGGACGGAGCTGGTGGATCCGCAGCAAAGGTAACGATTTAAACGGAAGAAAGGGGCGAGACATCATGGCCATTGCCGAAATTACGGTTATCCCCGTCGGGACGGCGTCGACCAGCCTGAGCGCCTATGTCGCCGACATTCACCGGTACTTGACGGATGAACAAGCCAAGGGCGCCATATCGTTTGAGCTGACCGCGATGAGCACGATCGTCGAAGGGGAATTCGACGAGCTGCTGCGCGTCATTCGCGGCATGCACGAGCTGCCCTTCGCCTCCGGCGCGCAGCGGGTGTGTACTTCGGTCAAGTTCGACGACCGCCGCGACAAGCAAGGCTCCGTCGCGCAGAAGCTGCGCTCGGTAGCGGATAAACTGGACTAGAGCCCCGCATGGGAGTGGGAGGAAAACGGAACGTGATCGATGAGAACCCGAAAGATGAAAGATACGTTTACGATATTGACGTGCAGGGTATCACCTACAACAGGGATCAGAAGACGCTGCTTTCGGACGTCACATGGCGCGTTCGCAAAGGGGAGCACTGGGCGCTGCTCGGCTTGAACGGCTCGGGCAAAACGACGCTGCTCAACATGATCACCGGTTACATCTGGCCGACCCGCGGAAGCGTCGCCGTGCTTGGCGAAACGTACGGGACGGTTGATCTGCGCGAGCTGCGCAAGTCGATCGGCTGGGTCAGCTCGTCTTTACAGGAAAAGCTGCACGCCAGCGATCGGACGCAATACGTCGTGCTCAGCGGCAAATTCGCTACAATCGGCTTATACGATAAGCCAGATGACGACGACTTCGAACAGGCTGCAGAGCTGATGCGCCAGCTTGGCTGCGCCCACCTGTGGGATCGGCCGTATCAGACGTGCTCGCAGGGCGAGAAGCAGAAGGTGCTGATCGCCCGCGCGCTGATGGCTTCGCCGAAGCTGCTCATTTTGGACGAGCCGTGCAACGGGCTCGATCTGTTCGCGCGCGAAACGCTGCTTGGCGGCATTGAAGCGTTGGGGGCGCAGGCGGATGCGCCTACCTTTGTGTACGTTACGCACCATACGGAGGAAATTTTGCCGATGTTCGGCCATACGCTGCTGCTGCGCCGGGGCAAAGTGTTCGATGCGGGCGCAACGAGGGCGCTGCTTACCGAAGAACGTCTCTCCCGCTTCTTCGAACTTCCCGTAGACGTGCATTGGCGGCAAGGACGCGCTTGGCTGTCGCCGCGGGAAAGCTAGCGAGCGCTAGGCCGCCTGCCGCAGCCGGACGAGGCCGCTTACGCCGGCCGTTTGCCGGGCGGCCGCAGACGAGCCCGTTACGCCGCTTCGTGCCGGACTCCAGACGCTGCGGCGGCTGACGGCAGCCTGCGCGCTTCCCTTTGCTCCGCTGAATGAAATCCATAAAAAAATAGCGGAACTGCGATGCGCTATTCGTCCCGAGATCTGGTTGTTCTACCAGAAATCGGGACAATACGGCATCCTAGTTCCGCTATTTATTTGGAATTGCGCCGCCCGGCAGTGATGCAGCAAGCGGCGTCCCCTCCTACTCCTGCTCGACAAATTCAAATTCGAAGCCGCCGATCCGTACCGTCGTACCATCCTTCGCACCACGCTCGCGCAGCGCTTTGTCAATGCCCTTCTTGCGCAGGATGCGCGCGAATCGCATAACGGCCTCCTGCGTGCTGAAGTTGGTTCGTTTGATCAACTTCTCGATGCTCGGACTTTCGACCACGAACGCCTCGTTGTCCCGGCGAATAACGAAGGAGTCGTCATCGCCCTCTTCCAGGCGGTACACTTTGCGCTCCGACAAATCGACTAGCTCCTCCACCATCGGCATCTCCGGAATCGTCTCGAGCAAATCCATGACTTTGTAGAGCATCTCCTGCACGCCCGACTTGGACACGGCCGAAATCGGGAAGATCGGTATATCGAGCCCGCGGGCAGCCAGCTGTTCCTTGAACGACTCGAGGTATACTTCGGCGTCCGGGATGTCCATCTTGTTCGCGGCTATAAGCTGCGGGCGCTCTTCCAGCTTGGCGTTGTACAGCTTCAACTCTTCGTTGATTTTCAACCAATCTTCGAAAGGATCGCGTCCTTCCGTACCGGCCATATCCACGACATGCAGAATGATCCGCGTTCGCTCGACGTGCCGCAGAAATTCGTGCCCGAGTCCGACGCCCTCATGCGCGCCCTCGATCAAACCGGGCAAATCCGCCATCACGAAGCTGCGTCCGTCGCCGACGTCTACAACCCCCAAATTCGGCGTCAGCGTCGTAAAATGGTACGCGCCAATCTTCGGCTTCGCCCCGGACACAACGGACAGCAGCGTCGATTTCCCTACGCTCGGGAAGCCCACTAAACCGACGTCGGCCATGACCTTCAGCTCCAGCACGACCCAGCGCTCCTGGCCTTCTTCGCCATTCTCGGCGATTTCCGGCGCCGTATTGTTCGCCGTAGCAAACCGCGTATTCCCGCGGCCCCCGCGGCCGCCCTTCGCAATGACGACCTCTTGGCCGTGACGCGTCAAATCGGCGATGATCTCCTGCGTGTCGTCGTCGATAACGACCGTGCCGGGCGGTACGCGCACGATCATATGCTCCGCATTCGCGCCATGCTGGCTTTTGTTGCGCCCCTTCTCGCCCCGCTCTGCCTTGAAATGCTTCTGATAGCGAAAGTCGACTAGCGTCCGCAACCCTTCGTCCACACGGAATATGACGTTGCCGCCATTCCCTCCGTCGCCTCCGGCCGGCCCGCCTTCGGGTACGTATTTCTCCCGGCGGAACGCAACCAGACCGTCGCCTCCGTCGCCGCCTTTAACATAAATCTTAGCCTTATCTACAAACATAACCCGTTCACCCTCTTTATGTATCCATCCTGCAAATTAATAGGTCCAGGCTGCCGCCCAAACGACCGAACGTTCATCGTACCGGCTCCGGATGCTCCACCCGCCCGTTTTCCAACGGGAGTTTAGGCTCGCTTCTAGCCGCTGCAGCCGCTCCGGAAGATAGCCGCCTTCATAGCTGATATCCAGGCATAGCGTCCGATCCTGCTTGGACCATGTCAATTCCAGCGTGTTGACCTCCGAATTCGTCGAAGAGACCGCTTCCTGCTTGAAGCCTTCCATCAGCGCCTTCACGCCCTCGGCCACCTCATGCGCGTGCGGCAGCTCCTGCAGGCGAATTTCTTCGCTCATCCGCATGTGCAGCTGCAGCTCCTTCACTTCCGTCTGGAACGAGAGCAGGTACACAATTAAAGACGGAATGCCAAGCTTCGAAATCAAGCTTTCCTGCTGCACCTTGTCTTTTATTTTTCCATCATCGCCTGCAATTTATCATACTTTTTTAATTGCACGTAACCCATTAAGATTTGGATGTCGTTCATCCAATCGTGCCGGTAGTGATTGAATAAACGAAGCACAAGCAAGTCCTGCTCCGACGCAAGCGCAGCGGACTCCAGGGCAAGGCGCGGTGCCGGCTTGTCCGTATTATGCTGTTCGTTATCGCCATCATTTACCCTTGGGGCCATGCTCCGATCTCTCCGTTCCGCTCATGGATATCCTTAACAGTATAGCATGCCGTATAGCAAAGTTCACGATTTTCTGCAAAAAAAACAAACCCTGGCGAAGCTCAGTTCGCCAGGGTTTGGACGTTTGCCGTTTGTTACACTTCTACCGCAGCGGCTACCGGAGCTGCCGTTGCTGGGTAGACGCTCACTTTTTTACGATCGCGACCGAGACGTTCGAATTTCACGACGCCTTCCACTTTCGCGAACAGCGTGTCGTCGGAACCGATCCCCACGTTATTGCCCGGGTGAATTTTCGTTCCGCGTTGACGAACGAGGATGCTGCCGGCCGTTACGGTTTGACCGTCGGCACGTTTCACGCCAAGACGTTTCGCGATACTGTCACGACCGTTCTTGGTGGAACCTACACCCTTCTTCGATGCGAACAATTGAAGATTCAATTGTAACATGTCTGTCTACCTCCTTACTTGGATGATGTCTGGTCTTGCATTGCTATATATGCGCTATACGACTGTTCAATAGATTTCAGCATGATGACCATGCCTTCAAGTAACAACTGCATCTTGCTTTCCGTCTGGGCATCGGCCGCTGGCGGAATGTCCGCCGACAGAAATCCGTGCTTCATCCGGGTTTTCAACTGCACACCGGTTAACGCTTCAATCGCGTTGACCGTGCCGACCGTGACTGCCGATACGCCGGCACAAACGATATCTTTGCCCGGTTCGTCGTACTGCGCATGACCGTCCGCATGAAAACGCTCGATCCGACCGCTCGCTCCCCGTTTAATCGTGACGCGAATCATATCGTTCTTACGCTTGGATCTTTTCGATCACAACTTTTGTGTACGGTTGACGATGACCTTGCTTACGGCGATAGTTTTTCTTCGCTTTGTATTTATAAACGATGATTTTCTCGCCTTTGCCGTGTTTCTCGACTTTACCGGAAACGGTAGCGCCGGAAATGAGCGGAGCTCCTACGACCAAGCCGCTTTCCTTGGAAACGGCCAGCACGCGATCGAACGTTACGGCATCGCCTGCGCCTGCTTCCAGTTTCTCGATGTAAAGAACATCGCCTTCGGAAACTTTGTATTGTTTACCGCCTGTTTCAATAATAGCGTACATTTGTTGCACCTCCTCATGTCTCAGACTCGCCTAAGCCAAGGTGGCTTGACCCGAAAGACAAGCGCTTGAACGGAACCCGCTTCGTGCGGTTACAGCATGCTATAGCAACACACCATGATATTCTATCATAAACACCTGGAGCAATGCAACGGTTATTTCTCGCGGTTCGCGAAGCCGGTGCCGCCGCAGGCCCGGCAAGGCTCGGGCGACGTAATCTCCTTGCTGTCGCGCACCTTCTTACGGGTCATTTCCACCAAGCCGAGCTTCGTCCAGCCGACGACAACGGTTTTCGTCCGGTCCTTCTTCACTTCCTTGATCAGCTCGTCCAACACTTGCTGCCGCAGAGCTTCCGTTTCCATATCGATAAAATCAATGATAATAAGTCCGCCAATATCCCGAAGACGCAGCAGCCGGGCAATTTCCCGGGCCGACTCCATATTCGTGTCGTAAACGGTCTGCTCCAAATCAATCGATCCGGTATACTTGCCGGTGTTCACATCGAAAACCGTCAGCGCTTCCGTCCGGTCCACGATCAAATATCCGCCGTTATCAAGCCATACCTTCCTGCGCAGCCCTTGATCGAGAAGCTTGCCGACGCCGAAGTCATCCATCACGTCCGCGCCGGTATGAACCTTCACCCGTTCAGCCAGCCAATGCGAACCGGGAATCGATACGATCCCCCGTACCTCGGCCATGACGTCCGGTGAGCTCACCAGCACTTCCTGCACGTCCTCGCGAAACAAGTCGCGGATCAGGCGCGGCAGCATCTCCAGATCGCTGTGTATTTTGCGCGGCACGGAACCCTCCTGGTTCAAGGCCTGCTCCAGCCGCTGCCACCGGTTTCGCAGCTCCTGCAAATCAGCGGCAAGCGCCTCTTCCGTCTCGCCGAGCGCTGCCGTCCGGACGATAAACCCTTCGCCCGGCTGCAGCTGGCGCTCGGCCATCTTCTTCAGCCTATCCCGCTCCGAAGCGCTGTCGATCTTGCGGGATACGCCGACATAGTCGGCATAAGGCATATACACCCCGAAACGCCCGGGAACCGAATAATGGGTGGTCACCCGCGCGCCTTTGGTGCCGACCGGCTCTTTCGCCACTTGCACCATCACTTGTTGGCCGACGCTGACCAAATCGTGTATCGGGGGCTTCTCCTTCGGCTGCTTGTCCAAATTCGCGGGAAGCAAATCATCAATATACAAAAATCCGTTCCGTTCCAACCCGATATCGACAAACGCCGACTGCATGCCCTGCAGCACGCGCACGACGCGGCCGATGTAGATGTTGCCCGCAAGCTGGCCTTGATCCCTCCGGCCTTTATAATACTCGGTTAATTTGCCGTGCTCTAAAATCGCCAATTCGGTATGCTCGTCATCGCATTTCACCAATATTCGTTTCATGTGCAGCAACACCTCGGCTCTATTGTACCATAATCTTTGGCGAATCGCGCGCTCGCCGCGCTCATGCGAACAGCTCGGCAACCGTCCTTCCCCGCTTCGTTTGGTCAAAATAGCAATCGAGCATCGCCTGCTCGGGAATAATATGGCGAATGCGCGCCGCCCGGTCATCGAGGACATAGACGACATGATAGCGGTCCCGCATAAACAGCTGTACGACGTCCACCGCTTTGCGGTGACCGTGCACGACAATAGGCCCGGCGAGGGTGCCGTAGAAGACCCGCTCCTCAAACCGCCGCTCGCGGTGCAGCAGGAAACGCATGAAGCGATACGGAACCCCGCGCCATTCGTACCAATTGGAATAAAACAAGAAGCCGCCGATCAACAGCCCATTCAGTTGAATGCCCCCTCGGTCCGTCAACAGGTGAAAGACCGACACGGCGATAAACAGCGCGCTCATAATTAAACTGACCATGGAGGCCGCTTGCATCGTTTTTTGGTAAGGAAGCCATAAACCGATCACCGCTTGCATCACTTTGCCCCCGTCGAGCGGAAGCACCGGCATCAAGTTGAACAAAGCGATCAGCAGGTTCGCTTCTATGAAATATTGCCCCCAGACGGGCGGAATGATTCCAAGCAGCATCAGCATATAACCGACCAGCATCATCCAGACGTTCTGCAGCGGCCCGGCCAGAGCTACAGCCGCCTCTTGATAAGCGGGCGTGCCCGCCGCTTCCTCGACGACCGCCACGCCTCCGAAAGGAAGCAGCTGCACTTCGCGGATATCCCAGCCGAAGCTTTTGGCCGCCGCCACATGCCCCATTTCGTGAATCAGGACGATCCCGAACAGCGTGAGCATCTCGACGACATACCCGGTGACGACGGATAATAGAAGCAGCAGCGTGAATAGCGGATGAAAGCGAAATGTAATGCCGAACCATAAGTTCCAAGAGATGCCCCGGCGTTTATTCAAATGTAATCACATCCGAAGGGTCTAGAGGCTTGCCCGCCTTGGAAACGGCGAAGAACAACGTCCCGGACGCCTGTCCCGCTTTCGGTTTGGCCAGCGTGCCCACCGTCTCTCCTCCTTTTAGCCAATCCCCCGCCTGAATGTTGCCTGCGGCCAAATGCCCGTATACCGTCTCCATCCCGCCGGTGTGCCGCAGCACGACCGTAAAGCCGGTATCGTCCTTCTCCCCGGCGAACGTAACCATTCCCGTATCGATCGCGGAAACCGGCGTCCCCGCCTGCGCTCCCAGCAGCACGCCGCCCTGCTCGGGCGTAAATTCGGCGATCAGCCTGCCCTGTACCGGCGCAAAATAATGCTTCGGAAGCGCGGCCACCTTCTCCGCATCCTGATGCTTGGCCGGATTAATCGCCGGCAGAAACGAAGGCGGCCCGCCGAAATACCGCTCGTACCAGACGGCGAGCGCAGCGGTATCGAGCGGCTCCGACAAAGCGGCGGATACGATGTCCTTCCCCCTTTCGGCCCAAGGATGGTCCAGCTTATATAAGCCCCAGACGGCGGCAAAAAGCAGCCCGCTCAGCAGTATTCGGACGGCAAACCGGTTGAAGCGCGGACGATCGGCCACCCCGCCGCCTGCCGGATAGCGTTTATCGTAAGCCGCCCATTCCCGTTGATACTTGCGGTTCCATTCCTCTTCAGGATCGGAACGTACGGGCGGAATGCCATCATTGCGCCGGTTGAAGCGACCCTGGTCCTCGCCAGGCTCGTCCGGATACGCGTAACGCGGATCGGCGTTCAGCGGAAAATGCATATGGGTCAAGTCCGGCTCCCCGAAACCGCGCCGCCAATCATGCTCCTGGAGCTTGCGGATTTTTTCGTTCCTTCGTTCACGCACATTTTTTCTCGTATTCAAGCCCCTGCCCCTCCCTCGCCCTATAGCTAGCTTGTTTACTTCATCCTATGAGCCTGCAGGGGCAAATATACGGGCCGCCGCGCGAAAAACTCCCATCCGTTCTGCGCCAGCAGCGGATGGGAGTTGCAGGGAAAACCTAACCATGTACGCGTTCGACTTGAACCGCGCAAATTTTAAATTCCGGCATGCGGCTTGTCGGATCGAGCGCGTCAACCGTCAACCGGTTAACCGACATTTCCCCGCCCCAATGGAAAGGAACGAAGACGGTGCGAGGCTGAATCCCCTCCGTTACCTTAACCTGAAAGACAAGCGAGTCGCGGCGGCTCGTCAGCCGGATTTTGTCTCCGACGCCTAGCCCGATCTTACCGGCCAGCCACGGGTGAATTTCCGCAACCGGCTCCGGCGACTTCCGGTTCAAGCCTTCGGTACGACGGGTTTGCGCCCCGCTCAAATAATGATTCGGGATCCGGCCGGTCGTCAATACGTAGGGATAATCCGTATCGATCGGCTCCGCAGGCATTTTCGGCGTAATGCCGAACAGCCGGGCTTTGCCGTTCGGATGATGGAAGCGCTCCTCGAACAGGAGCGGCGTGCCGGCATGCTCCGGAGACGGACAAGGCCAGAACAAGCCTTTCTCCCGCTTGAGCCGATCGTAGCTTATGCCGCTGTAATCCGCTTTGCCCCCGGCGGAGGCAAGAGCCAGCTCGTTGAAGACATCTTCGATGGTTTCGTATTGAAAATATTGACCGCGGCCCAGCTCTTCCGCCAGCTCGCAAATGAAGCGGTAATCCAGCTTCGCCTGACCCGGCGGCTCGAGCGCCTGCCCGCGGTGAAATACCCGGCCTTCGAGATTCGTCAGCGTCCCCTCACCTTCGAGGAACGATGACCCGGGCAGCAGCCAGTGCGCGTACTTCGCCGTCTCCGTCTCGAACATATCGACGACGACGAGCAGCTCGAGCTTCTGCAGCGCCCGCTCCACCATCCGGCTGTTCGGACTGGAAACGATCGGATTCGAGCCGAGCACAAGAAGCGCTTTGATTTCGCCCTCGTCCACCTTCTTCAGCAGCTCGTAGGCGGAAACGCCTTTCCCGGGAAGCTCCCCCGGATCGATGCCCCATACTTTCGCGACATGCTCGCGCGCCGCCGGATCTTCGATCAGCCGATAACCGGGAAGCTGATCCGCCTTTAACCCGTGCTCGCGTCCCCCTTGGCCGTTCGCCTGTCCGGTAACGGCGCCGTAACCGCAGCCTCGGCGCCCGATTTTACCGGTCAGCAGCGCAAGATTGATATAGTTGAGCGTATTCTCCACGCCGTTCACTTGCTGCTCCAAACCGCGGGCGGTCAGCACCATGCCCGTCTCCGCCTTCGCGAAGCCGCGCGCGATCGTCCGAACGACGCCCTCGAGCACTCCGGTCAGCTCTTCCACTCGTGCGGGCGTGAACGGCATTACCGCTTCAACAAGCTGATCGAAGCCGGTCGTCCGCTCGTCGACGAATGATTTCGCAACCAGCTGTTCCGTAATGATCACGTGCAGCAATCCGTTCATAAACACGGAGTCGAAGCCCGGCTGCAGCCTGACGTGAATGTCGGCCATCTTCGACGTCATCGTGTTGCGCGGATCGATGGTGACGATCTTGGCGCCGTTCTTCTTCGCTTCGAGCAAATACGGCATCATGGTCGGCTGGCATTCGGCGATGTTCGTGCCGGCCAGAATGATATACTTCGCATTCGGAATCTCCGACAGCGGCATCGTCATGCCGCGATCGAGCCCAAACGCTTGATTGCTCGCCGCCGCCGCCGAAGACATGCAGTACCGACCGTTGTAATCGACATACCTGGAGCGCAGCGCAACACGGGTGAACTTGCCGAGCAAGTAGCACACCTCGTTGGTCAGCGAACCGCCGCCGTAAACGGCTACCGCATCGTTGCCGTATTGCGCCTGCAGCGCCTGGATTCGCGACGCGATATCCTTCAGCGCGATATCCCAGGGCGCCGAGCTCCACGCGGCTCCGGCCGAACGTGCCGAAGGAAACGCCGCAGCGGGAGCTTCCTTCCCTGCAGCCGTCTCGCGCAGGCCTTCTTCCGCGGGGCGGAACGGCAGCTTCAGCCAGTCCGTCCGGAACAAAGGAGCGGTAATCCGCTCCGGATGCAGCACATGATCCAGCGCGTTCAGCCCTTTTTGGCAAAGAAGGCCTGTCGCTACCGGAAAGTCAGGGCTCGGTTTCACGGTCAAGCCCGGGCTTCCCCCGCTCGGCTGCAGGGTGAGCCCGCACTGCATGCTGCAGAAGCAGCAGTGCGAGGCGGTTTGTTTGTTTGTTAATGACATTAAGGTTGCAATCACGGCACCTCACACTCCCGCTAGAAATGACGTCAGCTGGCTAATTCTTCCGCTTTCGAGAAGCCGATGAACACGAGGCCGTCCTGGATTTTCGTCGGATAGGTGCGTACGCAGCCCGTATCGGGCTTTTGCACAACCCCGGTCGGCAGATGAATTTTGCGGTCGTGCATCGGACAAAAGACGTGCTCGTCGCAGACGATGCCTTCCGCGAGTACCCCCTGTTTATGCGGGCAGCGGTTTTGAATGGCGTGAAGCTTGCCGCCGCTCAATTTGAACAGCGCCACCTCTTCCCCTTGATAACGAATCGTCTTTCCCGTGTTCACGGCCAAATCCTCGTAGGAAACGGCCTTGACCCATACCGTTTGTTCTTCTTGTACGCTCATCGCAAACGCTCCTTCCGGCACCTGTTTGTCTGTCGGATTCCTCTTACGAATTAGTTCAGCTCGACCACTTCATACAAATCTTTTTGAAGCTTTTCGCTGTGAATCGCTTCTTTCCACGGATCCTTCGTGACGGACAAAGCGATGTCCATTCTGGCGCAGAGCGCTTTACGCTGCTCTTCGTCCTCGACGACTTTACGGATATGGTCGATGCCTAAACGGTTGACCCACTCGCTTGTGCGCTCGCCGTATTTGCCCGTTTCCCGGTAATATTGCATGTAAGCTTCCGTATATTCGATAATTTCGCTTTCCGTCTTCACCGTCGTCAGCAGATCGCCCACGCGCACCTTCACGCCGCCGTTACCGCCCGCATACAGCTCCCAGCCGCCATCCACGGATACGATGCCCAGATCTTTAATGCCGGACTCCGCACAGTTACGCGGGCAGCCGGATACGGCCATCTTGAATTTCGCCGGCGTATTCAACCGCTCGAACCGTTTCTCCAGCGCGATGCCGACGCCCATCGAATCGCCCGTTCCGAATCGGCAATAGTCTTCGCCGACGCAAGTTTTGACGGTCCGGAGCGCTTTGCCGTAGGCGTAACCGGACGGCATGTCGAGCTCTTCCCACATCGCGGTCAAGTCTTCCTTCTTCACGCCGAGCAAGTCGATCCGCTGACCGCCGGTCAGCTTCACCGTCGGCACGTTATATTTCTCCGCGACTTCGGCAATCCGTTTCAGGTCGGCCGGATTCGTTACGCCGCCGTAAATCCGGGGGACGACCGAGTACGTGCCGTCCTTCTGAATGTTCGCGTGCATCCTCTCGTTCACGAAACGCGACGCCTTGTCGTCTTCATAGGTTTGCGGATGAATCATGCCGAGGTAGTAGTTCAGCGCCGGACGGCATTTGGAGCAGCCTTCCTCGTTCTTCCAGCCGAGCACATGCATCACTTCGCGCACGTGGCTGAGCCCTTTGTCGCGGATCGCCTCCACGATTTCTTCACGCGTGTGCCCGGTACAGCCGCACATCGTTTCCTTCGCATGCGATTTATCGTAAGCATCGCCGAGCGTGTAAGCCAGCAAATCGCTGACGAGCGGTTTACAGCCGCCGCAAGAACGCGAAGCCGTCGTACAGTTTTTCACTTCCTCGACGCTGGTTAATCCTTGATCGCGGATCGAAGAACAGATCGTTCCTTTCGTAACCCCATTACATCCGCAAACGATCGTACCGTCGCTCATGTCCGCCACGCCGCCGCCCGCGCCGCCTGTCCCCGCCGTATCCTTCAGAATGGCTGTCTTCTCCATGCCGCTAATATCCGTGCCTTCGCGAATCATTTGCATCAAGCGGGTGCCGTCGGACGTGTCGCCGAACAGGACGGCCCCGATAATTTTGTTGTCTTTAATGACGACCTTCTTGTAGACGCCCGAGAAATCGTCCTGTACGCAAATGGCTTTGGTTCCTTCGGCATCGTTGAAGCTTCCGCCGGAGAACACATCCACGCCGGACACTTTAAGCTTGGTGTACACGACAGAGCCTTCGTACGGCCCGGTTTCCACCCCGGCGAGATGCTTCGCGAGTACGGCGCCCTGCTCGTATAACGGAGCGACAAGGCCGTAAGCAATGCCCCGGTGCATCGCGCATTCGCCGACTGCATAAACGTTCGGCGCGCTCGTTTGCAAGTAGTCGTTGACGACGATGCCCGGGCTGCATTCGAGGCCGGCCTCTTTAGCCAGCTGCACGTTCGGCCTGATGCCGACGGCCATGACGATCAGATCGGCTTCGGCGATCGTGCCGTCTTTGAATTTCAGTCCGGTGACGCGCTGATCCCCGACAATCTGTTCCGATTGCTTGCCGAGCAGAAAGTTCATCCCTTGCGATTCAAGCGCTGCCTGCAGCATCTTCGACGCGGTCCGGTCCAGCTGACGATCCATGATCGTATCGACGATGTGCACGACGTCCACCTTCATCCCCAGGTTAAGGAAGCCCCGCGCCGCCTCAAGCCCGAGCAAACCGCCGCCGATGACGACTGCCTTCTTATAGGTCTTCGCTGTGGCGATCATCTTCTCGCAATCGTGAATCGTACGGTAAGCCATAACTCCTTCTTTATCGGCTCCCGGCAGCGGAAGCATGAACGGATTGGAACCCGTTGCCAAAATTAATTTATCGTAAGCAACCGTCAGCCCTTGATCGCTCGTGACGGTTTGCGCCGCCGTATCGATAGCCGTCACGGTTTGCCCCGTATATAACGTAATTCCGTTGTTTTCATACCATTCAAAAGGATGGATGACGATATCGTCAACACTCGAATCGCCCGCCAGCACGTATGACAGAAGAATCCGATTGTAGTTCGGATGCGGTTCGCTCCCGAAAATGGTAACGTCGTACTTTCCTGGAGCCAGCTTAAGCAAATGCTCGACAGCGTTCACCCCGGCCATTCCGTTTCCAACCAATACGAGCTTCTCTTTTTGTGCCATGCAGAATCATCCCTTCCCATTATGTGTTCTCAATATCGCCGTATATCTATCCACATCCCGCCGGAAAAAAGGTCACCGGGAGCCGTGCGCTTCCTCACTCCCGAATGACGAAAGTTGGGATATCGAGCTAGCCTAGTTCGACCCGCGAACTACCAAAGACGAGTGGTCGTAAACGTCTTTGCGTATGCAGCCCACAGGCCCAGAGCTGCATATGCCAAAACGTTTGCGCGGATCCGGCTGCCGCTGGCCGATCGGCCAGCGTGCCCGAACGATCCCGCGGTCCGTTATGCGCTGACGCCATCTAACCCGCTTGTCTTGACTTTACCGCCTTCGCCGATCCAAGTGCGCTTCCACTTGCCTTGAACGACCGCAATGACAACGATGCAGACGAGAGCGATGCCGCTCAGGATCAGGAAGCCGGGGGTGAAAGAGCCGGTTGAAAGCTTCAAATTGCCGAGAATTTTCGGCAGGAAATAGCCGCCCAAGCCGCCGGCCGCGCCGACGATGCCTGTAATGATGCCGACCTCCTGACTAAAGCGCTGCGGCACCAGCTGGAACACGGCGCCGTTCCCCATGCCCATAGCCATCATCGCGATGAACAAGAGTCCGGTCGTGAGCCACAAAGCAGGAAGCGTGGAGACAAAAGCCAGCATGATGCCGATTACCGCGTACAGCGTTATGAGCATCCGGATGCCGCCCATCTTGTCGGACATCCATCCGCCGATCGGGCGGAACAGGCTTCCCGCGACAATACAGATGGTTGCGAAATCCGCCGCCGTTACCGCACTGAGCTTATATTCCGTATTGAAAAAGATGGTCAAGTAGTTTGCCATACCGGAAAATCCGCCGAACGTCACCATGTACAACAGACAGAACAGCCATGTGTCTCTCTGACGAAGCACCCGTCCGTAGTCGGCCAGCTTTAATGGAGCAGGCTGCGTCGGGCTGTCTTTCGCCAGGAAGATAAAGATGAGGAAAACGATGACAAGCGGAATGAGCGCTATGCCGAAGACGACGTGCCAGTCTCCGTAATGCCCGGCCAGCCGGTTGGCGAACAGGGTGCTGAAGATCGTTCCGCTGTTGCCCGCGCCGGCGATCCCGAGCGCCAAACCTTGATATTGCGGCGGATACCAGCGGCTGGCCAGCGGCAGCGCTGCTGCGAAGCTCGCTCCCGCAATCCCGAGCATGAGAGCGACAAAGTACATGTCGTTAAGCGTATCGGCAGCTTGCCACCCGTAAATCAAAGGAATAACGGTCAAGAGCATGCCGGCGATTGCCGTTTTCTTTGGTCCGATACGGTCGGTTAAGTATCCCAATACCAATCGGAGAATCGATCCGCCCAGAAGAGGCAGCGCGACCAAGTTTGCTTTTTCCGCGGCGTTCATGTTAAAGTCGTTCGCAATCAAAACCGCCATCGGACCGATCAAAACCCATAACATAAAACTCACGTCAAAATACAAGAATGCGCTGATTAACGAACCTTTGTGCCCGCTTTGCAAGAAACCTTTCCGATCGACCATGGTATCCTCTCCCTTGTATAAGCTTGAAGCCTGCCTATCCGCAAGTTTCTGTCTCTGTTTCTGTCTCTGTTTCTGTCTCTTTCTTTGTCTCTGTCTCTTTCTGACTCTGTTGCCGTTTTTTTAGTGTTGTGCCGTGATGTCTTGATGATCACATACGCAAAAAGGCCGACGGACAAACCCGCGCCAGTAGGGCACAGCGTCCATCGGCCTCATTGCCGCAGCAGCCACAGCATTGTGAACTGCATGTAAGATGGCGTCGCGTGTAAGCGCACATAAAAAGCCTATCCGTTTACGTAATTGTAAGGGATAGGCGCCATTGCCTCAAGGTTTGACACACCATTGTGTCAACGAACGTTTACTGTTCATATCGTTATTATAGTACGGGATTTTTGATGTGTCAATAAACATTACATAAAAAAACCAGAACCTAACCATTTCCTTTCGTTTGTCGACAAAAAACAGAGTCTTATGTTATATTTCTAATTGGAAAGCGAGCATCATCAACCAAAACCTAACATATACATGACGCAATATGAAATTATAATTCGTGGGGGCGTTGACATGTTACAGTCTTTTTTACTTATTGACGAGTTGGAGCCAACTCGCGCTGCCGCCTCCATGCCAAGTATCCGGAAAGACCCCGACGCCGTCATTAAGGAATCCGTGCCCGAAGCGATGCTGAAAGATATGGGATTTCGCGTTTACGCGGCCTTCAGCTCCAAGGAGCTATCCTTTCACATCGGAAAAGCGGATGCGGTCCTGTTATCGGTGCCGACCGATCAAGTGGCGAACTGGCGCAGCCGGGTGCTTGCCGAACGCAGTCTCCCCGTCTTCTGGTGGTGCGACCGCGAGACATTCCCGAGCCACGCATGCAAGCTCGATCCGGGCATTGACGGCTTGCTCGGTTCCTGTATGAGCGAGTTGGAAATTCACTGCGCGCTGCTGCTCGGTGTGAACCATTACTTCCAAAGGACCGAGTGGCAGCAGGAACGGGAGCAGTTGTTATCCAAGCTGGAGGAGCGCAAATGGGTCGATCAGGCGAAACGAATCCTGTGTGAAATCAAGCACATTTCAGAAGCGGAAGCTTACGATTTTTTACGCAAGCAGGCCATGAACGAACGAAAACGAATGGTAGACGTCGCCACCTCCATCGTCAAGGTATATCAGCTGCTGCAGGATGAGAATAAAGGAGGCCGAAGACGATGATATCTTTACTTAAAGAAGTAGGTCGCGGCAAACGCGGCGCCAGAGACCTCACTTACGACGAAGCCGCACAAGGGGCCGAGGCCATTCTCACCGGCGAAGCGACCCCGGCTCAAATCGGCGCCTTCCTGGTCGCGGAACGGATCAAAATGGAATCGCCGGTCGAGCTGCGCGCCTTCATCGACGCTTTGCGCAAGCGCATCACGCCGTATCCGATTCGCGGCAGCTTCGATTGCGCCGGCCCTTACGACGGCCGAACGCGCACGTTCATCGCCACGTTCCCGACCGCGTTCGTTCTGGCTGCCTGCGGAATGCCGGCGACGCTGCACAGCAGCCCGAGTCTGCCGCCGAAGTACGGCGTCACCCTTGCGGACGTGCTGCAGGCGCTTCATATTCCAGCCGTCCACGCCTCCCGGGATGCGTTGATCTCTGCAGCAGAGCAAACCGGATTTATGTTCGTACCGACCGAGCGCTGGTGCAAGCCGCTGGGCGAATTGCGCGGGCTCAGGCAGGAACTCGGCTTGCGCACCGTGTTCAATACGGCCGAGAAGCTGCTTCGCTTTACGGATGCCGAAGCGATGGCCGTCGGCGTATTCCACGGCACGGTGTTCGAGAAAATCGCCGGCACACTAATCGAACTCGGAGTAAACCGCGGCATCGTCGTACAAGGGATGGAGGGCTCCGAGGACTTGGCCGTCGATAAGCGTACCCGTACTTATGTGATACGGGACGGCGCCAGGGAGCTGTTCATCGTCGATCCGGAATTGTTCGAGCTGATGGTCGAAGTGCCGGAAGGCGAATGGACGGCGGAGCGTCAAGCCAGCACCGCGCTCTCCGTGCTTCGCGGCGACGCCGAGCTGCCCTACTTGAACATGGTGCTGCTGAACAGCGCCGTTCGTCTCTGGACGGGCGGAATCGCCGGTTCCATTGAAGAGGGCGTCTATTTGGCCCGTCACGCGCTGATTCAAGGAACCGCGCTTCAGACCTACAAGGATTGGACGGAAGCGGTCAATCCGGTTTCGACGCTGTAATTCCAAGAAGACCCGAGGCTTCTGTGGCCTCGGGTCTTCTTTTTGCGCTGCCGCACCGCTTGGACTCGCCACAGCCGGCAAGTGAAAGCAGCGAAACGATGGTGCGCTATCGGGCTTTTTTTGCGGCAGCCGTACGGTCCCGTCGTTCATTCTTCGTCCAACAGCTTGTCGTCATGCATACGAATGCTCATTACGAGCCCCATCGCCACCATGTTGATCAATAACGACGTACCGCCGTAGCTGATGAACGGCAGCGTAATCCCGGTGAGCGGCATAATGCCGATCATCATGCCGACATTCTGAAAGATTTGAAAGACGAGCATCGACACAATGCCGATAATGATGAACGAACCGGCATAATTGTCGCAATAAATGGAAATGAGGATCATCCGATAGATGAGCACGAAATACATTAAAAGCAAGATCGACGCGCCTACGAACCCGAACTCCTCGCCGACGACGACGAAGATCGAATCGGTATAGGCGACCGGAATGAAATTGCTGTGGATGGACGATCCGTTCAAATACCCTTCCCCCGTCAGCGAACCTGAACCGATTGCGCGGATGGCGTTATCGACGTGGTACGTATCGTTCTTATCGGCTTCGGTCGGGTTAACGAACGTATTGATCCGATCCATCCAGTGCGTCGGCAGCTCCTTCGATCTCAAGAACGCTTGCAGCGGCACATGGTACAGCTTGAACAAAAATATAAACAAGTACGAGAGGCCGGTGATGATCGCCGCGCCAAGAAAAGCGTAGATGAGCTTGATATTTCCGATCCAATACATACCGATCAAGATAACGCCCAAGATGATCGCATTGCCGAGATCGGGCTGGATAATGACAAGTGAAATCGGCAGCAGCGCGATCAGACCGATGGGAATGACATCGCGCAGCAGTTCAAGCGGTTCGCCCTTTCGTCTCGCCATGAAGGTAGCCAGCGTCAAGATTAAAATAATTTTGACAAGTTCGACCGGTTGAAAGTCGAGTCCGAACGGCAGTCCTTTGAACCAACCGCGGGCGCCGTTGATTTTGGAACCGAAGAAATAAACGGCCACCAGCTGCAAAATACCGATACCGTACAAATAATACGACGTCTTGATCAACACCCGGTAATCGAAAGCCGCCGTCAAAAAGAATGCCACAATGGAAATCGAGTAAACGATCGCCAGCTTCTTCGTATCGAATGTGAACATACTGTCATTCAAGGTCGCACTGTACAGCAGCAGCGTGCTGATCACCATAAAAGCGAGCAGCAGGAAGACGATCAGCGGGTCAATTTTTTTAAACTTGTGCAGCACTTGACTTTCATCCTATCCCGAAAAACTTTTTCATTTTGATGAACATACCGGAACGGTCTTCAAGCTGCATCAACGGCACGGAGTCGCCAAGTATACGGCGGGCGATATTGCGGTAAGCGATCGCCGCGCGGGAATTCGGGTTCATCACCGTAGGTTCGCCCATGTTGGCCGCTTTAATGACATATTCGTCATCAGGGACGATGCCGAGCAAATCGATGGCGAGCACCGAACAAATTTCATCGACGTCAAGCATTTCGCCCTTCTTGACCATGTTCGGACGAATGCGGTTGATCACCAGCTTCGGCGACTCCACGTTCGGTTCCTTCTCCAGCAGCCCGATGATCCGGTCGGCGTCGCGGACGGCCGCATTCTCCGGCGTCGTGACGACGATCGCCTTGTCCGCGCCGGCGATCGCGTTCTTGAAGCCCTGCTCGATACCGGCCGGACAATCAATAATGACATATTCGAAGTCCCGCTTCAGATCGAGCACAATTTGCCGGACCGCGTCCGGGGAAATCGCATGTTTGTCTTTCGTTTGCGCCGCAGGAAGCATGTACAGTTCATCAAAGCGCTTGTCTTTGACCAAGGCTTGCGGCAAACGGCAGCGTCCTTCGGCTACGTCGATCAGATCGTAAATAATCCGGTTCTCCAAGCCCATCACGACGTCCAGGTTGCGCAACCCGATATCGGTATCGACCATGACCACTTTCTTGCCCTGCAGCGCCAATGCCGTGCCGATGTTGGCCGACGTCGTCGTTTTACCGACACCGCCTTTGCCTGAAGTGATGACGATTGCCTCTCCCATAGGTCCCACTCCTTCAAGGGTAGTTTAAAAAGTACACAGTGATCACATGTATAGTTCCGGTCTTTAATTTTATTATAAGAGCGCAAATCGGTGCATGTGATGAATTTTGTCGATTTCCATTTTACCATGCTTCACATAAGCGAACTCCATATACGCATCAAAAGCTTCGCTGAGGTCCCACTCGTCCGGCGGACGACTGATGATACCCCCTATGCGAAGCTGCGTCGGCCGCATGTGCGAGGCGGCGATAACGGCTGTCTCGTCTCCGTCCGCTCCCGCGTGCGCCATTCCGCGCAGCGAACCCATAATATAGATGCTGCCCGTGCTGACGATGGCGCCCCCCGGGTTGATATCTCCAAGCAGAAGCATGTCGCCTTCATGCGTCAAGGTTTGTCCGGAGCGAACGATGCCTCTGACGATCTTCACGTCTGAGGCGTCCGGCATCTCCCTGTCTTGCGAGGGATCCAGCGACTCCATCGATTGGATCAACAGATTGCCCTTTTGACTAATAATCCGGCGCACCTGTTCTTTCTGTTCGTCCGTAACCGCCCGCTTTCCGAGCTTTACATGGACATGGATAATCGGTCCGGTTAAAATTTGCTGATGCGTCTTTTCCAACTTGTGGTTCAATTCTTCCAGCACGTCAGAAAATTCACATGTATCATCAAGTAAAAAGACGAGCCCGTCTTTAACACCTTTGATTGTCACATGATGTTTGGCTGCCGTCATAAACGTTCCTACCTCCTAAGCCTATACAATTCGGCTTGGCGCAGGCGTTCTCCTGCCGGGCCGCGGAAATTTATTCTTCGTTCTCCGCCGGTTTTCCGGGCATGCTCTCGAACAAACGACGTATCGGCACGTAAATGGCCAGTGCGAATAACAAATTAATGAGCATGCTGGGCAGCATCCGATGCAGGAACACCCACTCAAACTGGATATGGGTCACGCGAAATAAACGATAAATTCCGAATAAGGCTGCGTCGTAAAATAAATGGCCGAGACCGATCACTAGCATGCTGATCACAATGCTGGAATAAATCCTCCCCTGCATCAAGCCGGCCAAATACCCGGCCAGCCCCATGGCGAACGTCACCGGCCCCAGCATCGGCGAGAAGGTCATGAAATCGAACAGCATGCCGAAAATCAATCCGTACATCAGCGCCACATGCCGATGGATGTATAGCCCGATGAACAGAACGACAACGAGCACGAAGTGCGGGTTCACTTCCACGTTCGACTGCCAACTGAGGGGGATGATCCAAGGCAGCAGCGTCGTTTCCAACAAAAACAAACCGAACAAAATCAACCAAAGCTTCTTATAACTCACTTTTGCCCGTCACCTCAACTCTCCGGCACTTCAACGACGAACACTTCGCGAAGATGATTGAAGGAAGCGAACGGTTCTATCGTGGCGACGTGGGTAATGCCAAAATCGCCTTCGCGCCGTTCGATGACTTTGCCCACCTCGATGCCGCGCGGAAACACAAGCCCTTTGCCCGATGTAATGACCGTATCCCCAACCTGGAGCGGGTCGTTCGGATCGATTTTGGTCATGACGAGCTTGCCCGCCTCCGGATCGTATTTCTCGATCAAACCGAATGACTCGTTCTCCTTCGTCTTGACCGTGACGGATATCGCTTTGGACTCAAGCGCCGCTTTGTCGTCGATGCCGGTCAACAGCTGCACGTTCGAATAAAACGCAGACACCTCGGTCACACGGCCGATCAAGCCTTCTACCGATATGACCGCCATGTTCGGCCGAATGTTGTCCTTCTCGCCTAAATTGATCGTGATCGATTTCCCTTGTTGGACGAACGACACGACCTCGGCAATGCGGAATTTGTATTGATTCATCTGTTTTTGCCGTTCGGTAAAGCCAAGGGCGTCCTGCAGCCGCTGATTCTGCAATTCAAGATCGTTCAAACGCGTCGTATCGCGGGCATAACGGGACAACGTTCCCCGAAGCACCTTGTTTTCTTCGTAGATCGTCCACAGCTGGCCTACATCTTGAAAGAAACCGGTGATCATGCCCACCGGCTTATAAATCAATCCCTGCGTCCAGGAGATTGAGTCTTTGACAAACTTTTCCGGCCATGTTTCATATCCCCGCTTACCGAACGTCAATCCCATAAGCGCGATGAAACAAATCAGGCCGAGCATCAGAATAAGCAGTCTTTTGTTCCCCAGTAGCTTCAATGCTTACACCTTCCACCTGCAACCTTTAATGCGGTAAATCCGGCTATCGGAACAATCATCTTAACGTCTGGCTTTACTGGTAGGACCCGATCTCGTTTTGAACAAATGGATGTTCTCAAGCGCGCGGCCCGTTCCGATCGCTACGCAGTCGAGCGGATTTTCCGCCACAAGCACCGGCATCCCGGTTTCGCGTGCAAGCAGCCTGTCCAGGTTGCGCAGCAGTCCCCCGCCGCCTGTCAGCACAATACCGCGATCCATGATGTCCGCAGACAGCTCCGGCGGGCATTTCTCCAGCGTCACCTTTACCGCGTCAACGATGCTGTTCACCGTATCGCTCAACGCTTCGGTGATCTCATCCGAGCTGATCGACATCGTTTTGGGCAGTCCCGACACCAGGTCGCGGCCGCGGATTTCCAGCTTGGCCGACGTTTCCATCGGAAGCGCCGAACCGATTTCCATCTTGATCTGCTCGCTGGTCCGTTCTCCAATCATCAAGTTGTAGGTGCGCTTAATGTATTGGGTGATCGCCTCGTCCATCTCATCGCCGGCTACTCGGATCGAACGGCTCGTGACGATACCGCCGAGCGAAATGACAGCCACCTCGGTCGTCCCGCCGCCGATGTCAACCACCATGCTGCCGGTCGGCTCCCAGACCGGCAAGTCGGCGCCGATGGCCGCGGCGAACGGCTCTTCAATGGTATAGGCATCGCGCGCGCCGGCTTGCCGCGTCGCGTCTTCCACCGCGCGCTTCTCGACGGCGGTTATCCCGGAAGGCACGCATACCATGACGCTGGGGTGGCGCTGGAACAGCAACCGCTGCTTCTGCGCCTGGCGAATGAAATATTTGATCATCGTCGACGTCGTCTCAAAATCGGCAATGACGCCGTCCTTCATCGGACGGATGGCCCGGATGTTGCCGGGGGTGCGTCCGATCATTTTTTTGGCGGCCTCGCCGACGGCTTCAATTGTTTTCGTATCGGTACGGATCGCGACTACGGACGGTTCCCGGACGACGATGCCTTTTCCTTTGACGTAAACTAGTGTGTTGGCGGTACCGAGATCGATACCTAAATCTTTCGTAAATCCTTCGAAACCAAACATAAATAGGGTACTCCCTTCTCTATTTGAAGGCGTGTCTCACGCGTTTTGTATTATATTACATCAATCCGAGTTCCTTCAAACTCACGAAGCGGAGGTCGCCGATAATGAGATGATCGAGCACTTCGATTCCCACGATGTCACCGGCCTCCACAAGCCGTTTCGTCATTTGAATGTCCTCGGGACTTGGGGTCGGGTCGCCGCTCGGATGGTTGTGAGCACATACGATGGAAGCGCTGCTTCGTTTGATCGCGGCCCGAAACACTTCGCGCGGATGCACGATCGAAGCGTTCAAGCTGCCCATCGATAGCGTCTCCTGTCCGATCACATGGTTTTTCGTGTTCAGAAACAAGCAGACGAAATGTTCTTTTTGCAAATAGCGCATATCCTCCGTCAAAATCGCGGCGGCATCCTGCGGCGAACGGATGGTCACGGTTTCGTTCATCGCCGACCGCGCCAATCTTCGTCCAAGCTCGATCCCGGCTTTGATTTGCAGCGCCTTGGCGGCGCCGATGCCTTTGAAAGAAGTCAGCTGCTCCAGGCTTACATCGACGAGCGCCCGCAGCCCCCCGCTCTCCCGAAGCAGCCGCTCGGCCAAGCGGACCGCCGATTCCTGGTAGGTGCCGGTTCGCAGTAATATGGCGAGCAGTTCCGCGTTGCTTAAAGCCTCAGCCCCATGCTGCATCATTCGTTCTCTAGGTCGGTCTTCATTCGGGACATCGCGCAATGTGATATTGTGCGATTCCATGCATTCCCCTCTTTCTTCTCCCTGGCGGCCGACAGCGGACAAACCCGCCGTCACGCCTGCAGCCGGTTATTCTAGAACACCCATTATACCATTTCACCCGGTCAAAAAACAGCAATAGAAAAATCAGCCAACATGTCGGAAAGCAGCGACATCGGAAGTCCGACGACATTGAAATAATCGCCCTCGATTCGTTCCACGATCGTCGCGCCGATCCCTTGGATCGCATAAGAACCGGCCTTGGTGTCGGAGACTGCGTGGACAACTATTGAGATCATTCAAACACCAATGCGACTTTCCCTGCAAGTTTCCCCACTTTAACCATTTTAATTATTGTACATTATCCATGACGGATTTGTACAACAGCTCACGTATTGCATGATGGAAATGGCATCCACTTTGTCACGTCATCAGTTTTCTCCTGAAGCCTGCCATTAATGGCATTCGACTTTTTCTTCTCTTTCAAAGGTAATCCGACTCCTTGTCAGACAATTCATCCCACCAGTTAGCATGATGCGCTGCCAAACGCACAAAAGTCCGGGAATGACTCCGGACTTTCCGCACTTCACTATCGTTTTTTCTCATCTATTAATTAGATCACGTGTTTACCGTGGTCGTAGAAGTTGGAACATAATTTATTACTTCTAATACAATCGGCGAATCCGCCAAAATAGGTTCTCCTCCTGCGGGTACATTAATCACCAGTGAACCTACTGTAGTGGCTCCGGGAGTATAGGTTGAAATCCCCTGCATTTGCAACACACCGTTAATGTAAACATTATACATACTATTGTTTGTCGCCAATGCAGGAAGTTCAGTTGCTGCTGCCCCGGTATCATCGAAAAAATCGGCAGTATCAATCGTCAATGTTGCACCCGCCGCGGTATCAGCAGTTGTTACATAGAAAAACTTTTGTGGCGATGGAACCGTTTCAACTGTCGTTGTTGCCGTAACAAGCAACTTCATAAGTTGTAGTGCCATGATAACAAACCTCCTCATAAAATGTAAATACAATAAAATCATATTCTAAATGAAGATGAACGTCAGGGCTAATTTCCAAGTGAATATACCTATTTTTTTCTCGCTATGATAAATCCGATTGATTCAAGTATAATGGGGGTTTCTTTGTAAATCGTTTGCCCTGTCGAAATAATAGTTAACGCATCGGAATTTACGTGATATAACTTACCCTCTTGCAATGCTCCGTTAACGTACAAATTGAAGTAACCTTCTTGACCAAAGTCAATAAACTTGGCAACGGTTTCGCCTTTATCATCAACAAACTGATTGGGAAACAAAACTATTTTTTCTCCTGATAAATTAATGTCATGGGGTGCAACAAAAAAATATCTTCTTACTTTTGGTCTAACACCAATAAAAGGTTGTTTTGGGCAAATAATATTTAAACGTTTTATTACACAATTAATTTTGTATATTACTTTTTTTCTGCCTCTTCTCTTTCTACGCTTTGTAGGTTTAAAAAATTTACACTTTAATCTATGCTTTTTCGTCAATAATCCCACCTCTACTAT
>NZ_BCPS01000055.1:0-2014 GCF_016586185.1 Paenibacillus sp. EPM92 | reverse complement strand
GCATAAGTCTTGGAATAATTTATGCTTCTTTTTAATTTATGTTTTGGACAAAAGACCTAATCAAGGAACATTGGGTTGAGCATATAAGGAAACAACAAATAAGGCGCCAATTATAGGCGCCTTCGAAAGAAACGAAAAATATTCAACTCAACAATGATTGATTAAATAAGCTGATTCCAAACATTAACAACATCTAATAAAGAAGGTTCAAGGGAAGCCCCATAATACTGTAAAAATC
This sequence comes from Paenibacillus sp. EPM92, assembly GCF_016586185.1. Classification (NCBI taxonomy): domain Bacteria; kingdom Bacillati; phylum Bacillota; class Bacilli; order Caryophanales; family Paenibacillaceae; genus Paenibacillus; species Paenibacillus sp. EPM92. The sequence continues at coordinate 1,776 of NZ_BCPS01000055.1, read as the reverse complement.
TCCTTCGATTTTTTCAATAAATACCGAGCCAATCCCCTGTACACCGTACGCGCCCGCCTTATCTAAAGGATCACCAGTTTTTACATACGCCCAAATCTCTTCATCGCTCATCGGTCTAAAAGTTACCTTACTGACGGTGTGACCAACAATTATTTCCGGTCGACCGTCTGGCGACTCAGATATGATACGATACTGACCAATGTCTCCAAGGTGCATTGTGGTGTCATAGCCCCCGGCTTTGGTGTCGGAGACTGCGTGGACAACTATTGAGATCATTCAAACACCAATGCGACTTTCCCTGCAAGTTTCCCCACTTTAACCATTTTAATTATTGTACATTATCCATGACGGATTTGTACAACAGCTCACGTATTGTATGATGGAAACGACATCCACTGTGTCACGTCTCAGTTTTCTCCCGAAGCCTTCCTACCTTCGGAGCCATCGATGGCATTCGACTTTCCCTTCTCTTACAAGGTTACCCGACTCCGTCATCCAATTCATCCCACCAGTTAGCATGATGCGCTGCCAAACGCACAAAAGTCCGGGAATGACTCCGGACTTTCCGCACTTCACTATCTTTTTTTCCCATCTGTTAATTAGATCACGTGTTTACCGTGGTCGTAGAAGTTGGAACATAATTTATTACTTCTAATGCAATCGGCGAATTCGCCAAAATAGGTTCTCCTCCTGCGGGTACATTAATCACCAGTGAACCTACTGTAGTGGCTCCGGGAGTATAGGTTGAAATCCCCTGCATTTGCAATACACCGTTAATATAAACATTATACATACTATTGTTTGTCGCCAATGCGGGAAGATTAGTTGCTGCTGCCCCGGTATCATCGAAAAAATTGGCAGTATCAATCGTCAATGTTGCACCCGCCGCGGTTTCACCAGTTGTTACATAGAAAAACTTTTGTGGCGATGGAACCGTTTCAACTGTCGTTGTTGCCGTAACAAGCAACTTCATAAGTTGTAGTGCCATGATAACAAACCTCCTCATAAAATGTAATACAGTAAAATCATATTCTGAATGAAGATGAACGTCAGGGCTAATCTTCAAGTGAATATACCTATTTTTTTCTCGCTATGATAAATCCGATTGATTCAAGTATAATGGGGGTTTCTTTGTAAATCGTTTGCCCTGTCGAAATAATAGTTAACGCATCGGAATTTACGTGATATAACTTACCCTCTTGCAATGCTCCGTTAACGTACAAATTGAAGTAACCTTCTTGACCAAAGTCAATAAACTTGGCAACGGTTTCGCCTTTATCATCAACAAACTGATTGGGAAACAAAACTATTTTTTCTCCTGATAAATTAATGTCATGGGGTGCAACAAAAAAATATCTTCTTACTTTTGGTTTAACACCAATAAAAGGTTGTTTTGGGCAAATAATATTTAAACGTTTTATTACACAATTAATTTTGTATATTACTTTTTTTCTGCCTCTTCTCTTTCTACGCTTTGTAGGTTTAAAAAATTTACACTTTAATCTATGCTTTTTCGTCAATAATCCCACCTCTACTATGGTATAAGTCTTGGAATAATTTATGCTTCTTTTTAATTTATGTTTTGGACAAAAGACCTAATCAAGGAACATTGGGTTGAGCATATAAGGAAACAACAAATAAGGCGCCAATTATAGGCGCCTTCGAAAGAAACGAAAAATATTCAACTCAACAATGATTGATTAAATAAGCTGATTCCAAACATTAACAACATCTGATAAAGAAGGTTCAAGGGAAGCCCCATAATACTGTAAAAAT
>NZ_BCPS01000054.1:0-141113 GCF_016586185.1 Paenibacillus sp. EPM92 | reverse complement strand
CTCCTTCGATTTTTTCAATAAATACCGAGCCAATCCCCTGTACACCGTACGCGCCCGCCTTATCTAAAGGATCACCAGTTTTTACATACGCCCAAATCTCTTCATCGCTCATCGGTCTAAAAGTTACCTTACTGACGGTGTGACCAACAATTATTTCCGGTCGACCGTCTGGCGACTCAGATATGATACGATACTGACCAATGTCTCCAAGGTGCATTGTGGTGTCATAGTCCCCGGCCTTGTCCAGTGGTTCGCGGGTTGCGATATATCGGCGGATCCGCTCATCCGACATCGGCTTCATCCGGACGACGGTGCGCTCGTGGGCCACGCTCGTCCGTCCGTCGGCAAGTCCGATGCAAGCGACGCCGCTGTACACCTCATGCTCGCGTCCTTGCAGCCGTTTCAGCATCCGGAAAGCGTCCTCTTCGTCGCGCGGCTTGCCGAGCACGTTCCCATCCAACACAACGATCGTATCGGAACCGACAATGACGCCGTCCTCCGCTTGGGCAGGTTCTCTCTCATAACGTTCGTAGATCGCCCTCGCTTTGCGTTCGGACAACTCTTCTACGATTTGCGACGGCGTCCTTCCAGGGTCCGTCGTCTCATCGACATCGCTGACTTCGATCCGATACGGAAGCGACAAAGAGCTTATTAATTGTTGCCGCCGCGGCGACGATGAAGCCAAAATGACGATTTTTGTCGTCGTAATCGACATAAAACGATCCCCCGCTTCGAATTTTTAATAAGGTAGCCGTTTCTTACAGTTTCCTAAAAGTCCAAAAGCCCGCCGCCAATCCGGCAATGCTGATCAGGTTAAGTCGGATATGAAAATCGAGGTAGTACCGGATGACGAGCAAATCCGCCTTCGGCTGCCAGGAGAGCTCGACCGACCTGGTCAAAAAGGCAAGTACGGAATAAGCCGACAATAACTGCCCGATGAGCGTTCCCGCAATGAGACCGACAAGCAGCAATAGAATGAGGGTAAACGTATTTTTTTTCAAGATATAGGTTACCTCTTTCGGGAAAATATTAACCCGTGCTGTCTGATTTTTATACGTCAGGGCCATTCGTTATTATACCATATTTGGAAGAGGCGGGCTGTTTTTTGTTGGAGGATGTTACCAGCTTACAGTGCTCATAAAAGCCTGTAGAATAATGACGGAAAGGGGGGGACCGGATGGCACAACGTTGGCTTCGAGCCGCACTTGTTGCGTTATGCGTCTGGACGCTGCCCGGACAAGCCTCGGCGGCGACCGTGGTCGTCGATCCGGGGCATGGAGGTTACGATCCGGGCGCGATCGGCGTGAACGGACTGCAAGAGAAAGTTGTCAATCTGGACATTTCCCGTAAATTGCGCGATTTGCTTGAACAACGCGGCTACGATGTGCGCATGTCCCGCGACTCCGACGTTTATTTATCGCTGAGCGAGCGGGTCGCCTTCGCCAAAAACCAAAACGCGGATTTGTTCGTATCCATCCATGCGAATTCGTACTCGAATCCGTCCACTCGAGGCGCCATGGTTCTCTACTACGATGATGCTTATCCCCAAGCCAGTTATCCGGCCAGCGCGGAGATGAGAGCGCTGACCTCCGAAAGCCGCGAGCTCGCCAGGAAGGTGCTGGACAGCTTCGTTGCAACCGTCGGCGGCGAAGACCGCGGTCTGGTGCCGAGCGCCGTGTACGTCGTTCGGTCGGGTAATATTCCCAGCGTGCTGGTCGAGACGGCGTTTCTGTCGAACTCCGCGGATGCGGCGCTGCTGGCGAACGATTCGGCTCGTCTGACGATGGCGGAAGGAATCGCCAAGGGCATCGAGGCGTATCTGCCGCCGAATCTAACCTTCCCCGATACGCGCGGCCATTGGGCGCGCGAAGCGATCCAGCGCCTCGCGGATCAAGCCATCGTGACCGGCACCGGCAAGCGCTTCGAACCGGCACGTGCGCTGACGCGAGCCGAGTGGGTGACGCTGCTCGGCCGCTTGTTCGACCTGGACGCGGCCGCGGCTGAGAACCCGGCTTGCGCAAGCGGCGCCGCAGCGACGGTCGCACAAGCCGTGTATGACGCGGGCGGCTGCCGCAGCGACGCGACGAAGAAAGGCGCGTCCGGCTTCCGCGACGTGACGGCGGGGCACTGGGCTTACGCCGCGCTGGATCAGGCTGTGAAGGCCGGCCTGCTGGACGGCTACCCCGACGGCACGCTGCGACCGGACAACCCGGTCAGTCGCGCCGAGGTAGCCGCCCTGTTCCAGCGCTTGGCCAAGCCTGCGCCGGCGGACAGCGTCCGCCAGCCGTTCCGCGACGTGCCCGGGGACTACTGGGCGGCGGAGGCGATCGCGGCGCTGAAAGCGAGCGGCTTCATTGACGGCGTTACCGCAACCGAATTTGCGCCGGAGCGCGCAATGAACCGGGCGGAGGCCGCAGCGCTGATCGACCGTTATAAGAATCCCAAATAACGGCCAGTCCGATAAAATCCGATGTTCCCTGGTCAGGGAGCATCGGATTTTTCTAGTTAAACCAACCTTTTTTTCTAAACCAGGTAAACATGCCAAAACCGATGGCGAACATCAGCGCCAAAACGATAAAATAGCCCCACTGCCATTTTAACTCGGGCATGTTCTCAAAGTTCATGCCGTAAATGCCCGCAATGAAGGTTAAAGGCATGAAGATGGTCGTAATAACGGTTAAAGTTTTCATAATCGTATTCATCCGGTTTGAATTCAGCGAGATGTAGCTATCCCGCATATCGGCCGTTACATCCCGGTTGGAGTCAATCATCTCGGACAGCTTCAGCAGGTGGTCATGGACATCCTTGAAGTAAAACAAATGTTCCTTGATGCCTTCAATACGTTCGGAATTAATGACCCGGTACAGAAGATCGCGCATAGGTACAATCGTTCGCCGAAGCTTTAACAATTTGGAGCGGATTTCGAAAATATCGTCCATTAACGCCTGGATCGATTCCGACCTAACCTTATTCTCGATATCGTTCAGCTGATCTTCGATTTGATAAACACTGGGGAAATATTGATCCACCAGCTTGTCCATAATGAGGTAAGCCGCATAAATGGGGCCTTGGTCAACGCCTTTATTCTGCCCGCTGATCTTGGCCCAGGCATCCTCCACTTCCCTCGCAGGGTTCAAATGGAAGGTGACGACAAAGTTGTTTCCTAAAAATAAATCCACTTCCTCGGCGGCAAGTGTTTGGGGATGAATCGCGTGCATGACGAAAAAATGCACATCCTCATAATGATCTAATTTAGGCCTTTGCAGCAAATGGAAGCAATCTTCGACGGCAAGCGGGTGAAAATGAAAATGACTTTCTAAAAGTTTCGCTTCCTCTTCGGTTGGATCATTAAAGTCGACCCAATACCAACGAATATCGGCATCTGCAAGACGGTTTAATGAAACGTCCTCCATCACTTGCAAATCGTAGGTTACCGCTAATGAACGAATCATGAATAACTCCTTGGTCATTCGGTTTGTTGGTATAGTTCTGAGTATACCATAATCTTATTCTTTGCAAATGATTCGTCCCTACACCTGCAAACGCAGAAAGAAGAGCTCCTTACCGGAGCCCTTCGAGGAAGATATATTCGTGTTTTTGCCACAGCTGATCTTGCGATACAGAAACCGTTCGTGCTTCCCGACCTGAGTTCTACGGCAGCGCGATCGCCTTGAGCAGCTCTTTCTCAGCTACCAGGTACTGCATCAGCGACGTTTGCGCCTGCCATATGAACGCGGCGGAGGGGTTCTTCTTGTACTCCTCCATAGAGGCGACGGCCGTATTCAAGGCGCTGTTCATCTTGGGCAGCGCCGCCTTGCCCGCCTCGCCGAGCCCGTCGCTGACGGAAGCGGCCGATTGCGACCAGCTTTGGTGCGTCGTCTTGATCGTCTGCAGCGCCTTCTCGTCCAGCGCGCCGGCCGTCTTCTCGCCGGCGTGAACGGCCGTTTGTGCCGCGATGAGCTGCACCAGCTTGGCGCCCTGATTCATGTAGGCGCCGAATATATCGGTTTGCTTGCCGTTCCAACGGATTTTGGATACCGCCGGAATGTCGTAAGGCTTTAGCATCACGTCGATATCCTGGGCCTCGTAGACTTGCGAAAGCCCCAGAGCTTCATCACGGCCGGACGCCATACCGACATAGACCGTATGTTTGTCTCCCGCCTCGCTCACTGCGGCAAGACCTTTCTTGCGGAAGTCGGCCACCGCCGTCTCCGCGCTCTGCGCGGTGCTGAACACGCCGCCCTGCAGAAACGTATAGCTGGCAGCCGGCAGCGCGATCGCAACGCCGTCCGCGACCGCAGCCGGCACCGAGGCGCCTGCAGGCGCAGCTGCCTGCGTCCCCGTTCCGCTGCCGGAGGCGTCCGCTTTGTCCCCGTTCTGCGGCTGCGCCGCGCCGCCTGCCGAGGCTTGCGCCTGCGTCGGGTCGGCGGTCGTGCCGCTCCCTTCGCCGCCGGAGAACATCGACAGCACCAAAAAACCGAAGGCGACGCCCGTAATAACCGCTCCGGCCACCGAAGCCGTAATTTTCAAGAACGAGCCGCCCCCCGGCGCCTTGGAGTAATGTACATGATCATCCACGATCACCCCTCGGTGGGAGCGGCGGCCTCCGGACGGCCTCGGCTCGCGTTCGAAATAGCCTGTCTCCGGATCGGCGGCGGGTCCGCCGGCAGAGCGAATGATCTGCTCGACGCGCTCCGTCTCCAAATCGAAAGAGCTTTGCCAACCCCCAAAATCGGTCGTAAAATCGTTAAGCGGCTTCACGCTTGGCGAAGAGAACTCACTCCGGCCCGCAGGCTTTACCGACGTTCGGGACGTCCGGGAGGGAGCCTGTCCCGTATGGAACGGCGTCCCCCCGTTCGTTTCCGTACCGCTGCCGAACCGCGCTCCCGCTTCCCCGCGCCTCCCCGCCTTATCGTCCAAACCAGTTTCCGTCTCCGTCTCCGTCCAAGCCTCAGACCCGTGCAACGGAACCTCGGCGCGTTGAGTTTCGGGCTCTTGCACCACACGATACTCTTCCGCATGCAGCGGAATCACTTTGACTTCCCTGCGCGGGGAAGAATCATCCTGCCGGCGTTCATGCGAAAATCGAAACGTCATTTTGGCTTTATTCATTGCTCCTACTCTCCCTTGTCCGGTTTCGTGTTACTAGACTATGAGAGTCGGACACGAAATAGAACAAAAAAACTCCGATTTCCTTCAAGCTTGCAAGGAATCGGAGCCTCTCTTCGCAGTACTATGAACTTTGCCGTTCTTCCAATGCTTTGGCGAGACCCGCCGCCGCTTTCCAAATGTCCCCCGCGCCCATCGTCAGCACCAAGTCTCCAGGCTGCACCGCATGGGACAAATACGCCTGAACCTCTTCCTTCGTCGGGATGTAACGCACGTTCCGATTGCTGTTCTGCTTAATCAGTTCCACGAGCTTGGCCGAGGTTATGCCTTCGATCTGTTTTTCGCCTGCCGGCGAGTAAATGTCCGTAATAATCACTTCGTCAGCCTCCGGAAACGAGCGGCTGAACTGCTCGAACAAGAAGTACGTGCGCGTATAACGCTGCGGCTGAAACACCGCCACAATGCGCTTGCCCGTCGCCTTCGCCGCTTGAATCGTCGCTTCGATCTCCGTCGGATGATGCGCATAATCGTCGATCACGAGCATGTCGTTCACTTCGCCGAGCACTTGAAAGCGCCGCTTCGCGCCGCGGAACGAAGGAATCGCTTCCGCCACCTGCTCGAACGACAGCCCCGCTTCCATGCAGGTGATCAGCGTGGCGAGCGCGTTATACACGTTATGCTTGCCCGGGACCGACAATCGAATCGTACCGAGCGTCCGGCCGCCGCGCACGACGTCGAACGAAACTTTACGGTCGCCGAGATCGATGTTGCGCGCGACGACGTCCGCTTCCGAATCGATCCCGTACGTGATGACCTCGCTTTGGATGTTCGGCATCATTTCCAGCAAATACGGATCGTCCTTGCAGATGACGGCTTTACCTTGCGGCTTCACTTGGCTAAGAAATTGCGCATACGCTTTTTTCAAATTTTCAAAGTCACCGTCGTAGTTTTCCAAATGATCCGCTTCGATATTGTTCACCAAAGCGATCAAAGGCTGATATTGAAGAAACGATCCGTCGCTCTCGTCCGCTTCGGCCACGACGTAATCGCCTTTACCGGCCTTCGCGTTGCTGCCGACGTTCAGAATTTCCCCCCCGATAATGAAGGTCGGATCTTGCCCGCACTGTTCAAGCACGAGCGCAATCATGGAGGACGTTGTCGTCTTTCCGTGCGCGCCTGCTACGGCAATCCCTTTCTTCGCATTCATCAGCTGCGCGAGCATTTGGGAACGGTGAAGAATCGGAATGTTCAATTCCTCAGCCGCCAGCATTTCCACATTATCTTTGGACAGAGCGGTCGAGTAAACGACGACGTCTGCGCCTTTCACATTTTGCGCTTCGTGCCCGATGAACACTTGCGCTCCCTTGGCTGCGAGCTTTTCCGTAAGCTCGGCTTGCGCCAAATCAGATCCCGAAACTTGGTAGCCCATTTCCAGCATCACTTTGGCAATGGCACTCATACCATACCCGCCGATGCCGATAAAATGGATGTGCTCCGATGTATTCACGCCCGTTTCACCAGCCTTTTTCAGAATCGGATTGATGCTTGATCCAGGAACGTATATCCCCCATCAAATATAACGTACCTGAAACGACGGCCAAGTCGTCTTGTGCCGTCAACTCTTTTGTTCGTTCAAACGCCGTCTTCCAATCCGGTTCGATGATCACTTCCACCTGGTCTCGGCCGAGCTCGGCGAGCATGGTACGGGCGATCGCGGCAAGATCCGCGGCGGACGCTTTTTTATGCCAATTCGGCTCGGTCAAGATAAGGGTATCCACTATTGGTAGTATATGCCTGAAGTAGCCTGAATGATTCTTGCCCGCCAGCATCCCCATCATAAAATGCAGCTTGCGGTACTTGTAAGTGGTCGTCAGCGAAACCGCAAGCGCTTCGGCTCCTTCCGGATTGTGCGCCCCGTCGATGACGATCCGCGGGTTGTCAGACACCTTCTCCAGCCGTCCCGGCCAAGATGTCGTCTTCATCGCCCGATACAAGTCCTCGTCGTCCACGATCAGCGCGTAATACTGGCGCAGCACTTCGAGGGTCATGAGGGCTACGGCCGCGTTTTTAACCTGATGCGGGCCGTTCATCGAGATCGAGACGTTCGGAATGCGCCTGAACAATCCTTCGAAATGAAACGTCTGCTCGCCTTCGACCGAAGCAACCGTCTCCAGGTGAAACTCGCGACCCAGCAAATAAACTTTGCTCTTCTTCTCGGCAGCCTTGTCTTCGATCGCCTGCAGCGCTTCCGGCTGCTCGACGGCGCTGATGACCGGAACTCCGGCCTTGATAATCCCGGCCTTCTCGGCGGCGATCGAGGCGAGCGAGTCCCCGAGGTAGTCCATATGATCGTGCCCGATGTTCGTAATGACGGATACGAGCGGCGATACGATATTCGTCGAATCAAGCCGGCCTCCAAGACCCGTCTCCCAAACAACGAAGTCCGGGTACGCGGTCCGGGCAAAATATTCGATCGCGATGACGGTCGATATTTCGAACATGGAAGGCTGCCCGTATTCGGCGGCGACTTCATCGATCAGCGGTTTAATTTTGTTAACGACCTGCAGCAAATCCTCGTCGCTGATGTTTTCCCCGTTCAATCGAATCCGCTCATGGAACGTTTCGATGTAGGGGGACGTGAACGTCCCCACATCATAGCCGGCTTGCCGGATCGTTTCGGTCAAATACGCGCAGACCGAGCCTTTGCCGTTCGTGCCCGCCACATGAATGAACTTCAAGCGGCGGTGCGGATAATCGAGCAGCTCCATCAGCTTCTCCATACGCTCCAGCCCAAGCTTGATACCCGTCATCGGAATGAAACGGACGATCCAGTCGATCGCTTCCCTCGCGGTGCGGAAGGAACCCTGGATCGGAGCGTTAGCGTCCTTCGTCATCTTACGTTCATCCTTTCAGTTCCGCGATACGAGCCGTCACTTTATCCCGCTTGCCGGAGTAATCGGCCAGCTTCGCTTTTTCTTCTTCAATCACTTTGGCCGGCGCTTTGGCGACAAAGCCTTCGTTCGCAAGTTTTTTCTCAATGCGCTCAACTTCGGCGTGGAGCGTCTGAAGCTCTTTCTCCAGGCGGCTTATTTCCTGGGCAATGTCGATTAATCCGGCCAAAGGCAAGAACAATTCCGCGCCTGTGACGATTCCTGTCATCGCTTTATCCGGCGCGCCCAGCGTGCTGTCGATCGTCAAGACCGACGTATTGCTGAACCGGCGGAGGTACTCTTCGTTTCGCTTCAAAATATGTTCCGTCTCGGCGCCGGTCGGCTTCACTTGCAGCTCGATCTTCTTGCTCATCGGCACGTTCACTTCCGCCCGGATGTTGCGCACCGTCCGGATAATGTCCATCAACAGCTCCATCTCGCGCACCGCATCCGGCGCTTCGAACTTCGCTTCGAACGTCGGCCATGCGGCAAGCGTGATCGTATCGCCTTCATGCGGCAAGTGCTGCCAAATTTCCTCGCTGATGAACGGCATGAACGGATGCAGAAGGCGCTGGGTCCGGTCCAGCACGTAAGCGAGGACAGACTTCGTCGTCTTTTTCGCCGTTTCGTCGTTCCCGTATAAAGACAGCTTGCTGAATTCAATATACCAGTCGCACAAATCGTCCCAGATGAAATTGTACAGCAGCCTGCCCGTTTCGCCGAATTCGTACGCATCGATCAGTCGGGTTACCTCGCGTACCGTCTCATTCAGACGATGCAGGATCCAACGGTCCGCCGTTCCGAGTTGGCCGGTCAAATCGATATCTTCGTATTTGAAATCCCCGAGGTTCATGAGCGCGAAACGCGAAGCGTTCCAAATCTTGTTCGCGAAGTTTCTGGCCTGCTCGACCTTCTCCCAACGGAAGCGAAGATCTTGCCCCGGTGTAGAGCCCGTCGACAGCATGAAGCGCATCGCGTCGGCGCCGTATTTCTCAATGACGTCGAACGGATCGACGCCGTTGCCGAGCGATTTGGACATTTTACGCCCTTCGGCGTCGCGCACAAGTCCGTGAATAAGCACGTCCTTGAACGGAATGCGATCCGTAAATTCAAGACCGCTGAAAATCATCCGCGCCACCCAGAAGTAAATAATATCGTAGCCCGTCACCAGCAGGTCGTTCGGGTAATAACGCTTCATGTCTTCGGTCTGATCCGGCCAGCCCATCGTCGAGAACGGCCACAACGCCGAACTGAACCACGTATCGAGCACATCCTCGTCCTGCTTCATATGCGTGCCGCCGCAATGCGGACAAACCGTGACATCTTCGCGCGCGACAATCAATTCTTTACAGTCGCCGCAATACCAGGCCGGAATCCGGTGACCCCACCACAGCTGACGGGAAATACACCAGTCGCGGACATTCTCGATCCAGTGCAAATAAATTTTCTCGAAACGGTCCGGCACGTAGTTGACGCCTTGCCCGGACTTCTGCGCTTCGACGGCGCGTTCGGCCAGCGGCTTCATCTTCACGAACCACTGCGTCGACAAATACGGCTCTACGACGGCACCGCTGCGCTCGCTGTGTCCGACCTGATGCACGTGCTCCTCGATCTTGATCAGCACGCCGAGCTCCTTCATGTCCGCCACGATCTGCTTGCGGCATTCGAAACGGTCCAGCCCTTGATATTTGCCCGCGTTCTCATTCATCTTGCCGGACTCGTCCATCACGAGCACCTGCGGCAAGCTGTGGCGGTTGCCCACCTCGAAGTCGTTCGGATCGTGCGCCGGCGTAATTTTTACGGCGCCGCTTCCGAACTCTTTCTCGACGTACTCGTCGCCGACGATCGGAATTTCGCGGCCGATAATCGGCAAGACAAGCGTCTTGCCGATCAAGTGCCGATAGCGCTCATCCTCCGGATGCACCGCTACCGCCGTATCGCCGAGCATCGTCTCCGGGCGAGTCGTCGCGACGACGATGAATTCTCCGCTGTCTTTGACCGGATATTTCAGGTGGTACAACGCGCCTTGAACTTCCTTATATTCGACTTCGATGTCCGACAGCGCCGTACGGGCCGCCGGATCCCAGTTGATAATATATTTGCCGCGGTAGATTAAACCTTTCTCATAGAGACGGACGAATACTTCGCGAACCGCCTTGGAAAGCCCTTCGTCCAAAGTAAACCGTTCCCTGGAGTAATCGAGCGACAGGCCCATTTTGGCCCATTGTTCACGGATCGTGCCGGCATAATGCTCCTTCCACTCCCACACTTTCTCGAGAAACTTCTCGCGTCCGAGATCGTATCGGGACAGGCCTTCCTCGCGAAGCTTCTGCTCCACTCTCGTCTGCGTCGCGATTCCCGCGTGGTCGGTGCCCGGGAGCCAGAGCGCATCGTAGCCCTGCATCCGTTTGGCCCGGATGACAATGTCCTGCAGCGTGTTATCCAGCGCGTGTCCGATATGCAGCATCCCCGTCACGTTCGGCGGCGGTATGACGATGCTGTAAGGCTTGGCGTCCGGCCGTTGGCCGGCTTTGAAATACCCGCCCTGCAGCCAATAATCGTACCATTTCTTCTCACTTTCCTTCGGATCGTACGTGGTCGGCATCGACGTTTCCGGTGCCGCTGGTTTCGTTTCTTCCATAACCTTTTCTCTCCTCCAACTGGTTACTGTTCGCTGTATCGGCAAGCTTACGGCTTGAAGCCGCGATTAACGGCCACGCTTTCCTTGTCCGGCAAGGAAACGCGCCTTCGTCAAGGTTGATGCCTTCTATCAACCAAAAAAAGCCTCTCGCCCGTAAAGGACGAAGGCTTTCGCATCCGTGGTACCACCTTTATTCCGCATGAGCCTGCAGGAGCGCGGGATACCCGCATTCCATCGGGATGAAAGCCGCCCATACGGCGCTTAAACAGATAACGGCTGTGACCGGCCGAATCTAAGCCGCATGGCTTTCAATTCGGCAACTCCGGGGCGACTTCGACAGGTACGCATCCTGCGGGAAACCTCTCAGCGTGGTGCCGGTTCCGCTCTCTGAAGGGCTTGCTGCCTACTATTCCCTTTCCACGTTATTACAGCATCTTATGCGTATTATGATAAACAATCGCAACGGCAGAGTCAATACGAGGCCGTGTTTAATACCATCCACTTTCCGGGCCGCGAACCTCCATCCGATCAGTATAACCAAAAAAACGCCCGGACAAGCCTGCTTCAGGCTGTCCGGACGCATTGTTTTGGGCGCGCGCCGTTATTTCGGGATATATACGATTTGTCCGGCGGCCAGCTCGCTATCGCCGAGCCGGTTATGAAGCGCGATTTCCCGCGGACTCACATTGTATTTTTTGGCAATGGTTTCGAGCGTTTCTTCCTTCTGCACGATCACCAGCCGCAGCTTCCGGAACTCCTGCTGCCCCTGCCTGCCCGGGAGCAGGTTTTTCCACTCCACCTTCTCGTCGGCCTGGCTTTGCGCGGCTGCGGCTGCGGCTGCGGCGGCTGCGGCTGCAGCCTCTTCCGCTTCGCGCGCTTCCGACTTCGACGCCGCGTACTGAACGAGCGAAGTGAATCCGAACGGCTTGCCGCTTGCCGGTTGTGCCGGGGCCGGAGACGGCTCGACGGCGGACGAGCCCTTGATGCCGAAGCCCACTTTCACATCTTTCTTTTCCTCCGCAGGTTGCGCAGGTTGCTCATGTTGCTCAAGTTGCTCAAGTTGGGCAGACTCGGGCGCAAGCGCAGGCTCAGCAGCCGCTACGCTCTGCACGGACGCTTTCTCGGACGCCTCCGTTCGGGGTTCCTCCGGCGTCCATCCGTTCTGCCGCTCCTCTTGACGGGACGTAAACGGACTTGCAGGCTCCGCTGCGGAAGAGTGAAGAATCGATGGCTCCCGCTCCGCAACTCTTTCTGCCTGTTCTTCAGCCCATGGTTCAGCCGCAGCCTCACGCTGTGGAACCCGGGCTTCATGTACGAAGACGACCTCTTCTTCCTTCTCGCTCCAGGACCGCTCGCCTTCGGAAGAAGAGAACACTTCCAGACCGTTTAACGATAACACGCCGGTAATATTCAAGCTCCGCTCGGACAGCAGATCGACGTCGAAGTTTTCGATTTCCACCGCGATATCTTCAACGCGTTGCACACGGTTCATCGGCAGCGTAATTTCGACCGGGATCAGATGCTCCAGCGTTTGCGCCTCGCGGCCTTGTTCATCCACATAGGCGCCGGTCAAGAGCAGATTGCCGCGCAGAACGGCTTGTTCTCCTTGAGACAACACTTGAATATGCGGGACAAGCTCGACGCTCTCCAGCTCCTTAATGCCGAGCACGCCCTCACTTAAATGTACACGCTCGTAAATATCGAATCGCAATCCGTTTTGATCAGTTGCCAAGGTTAAGTCCTCCCTTTCGTATGACTTCCTTTTCCCGTAAGAAAAGTAAGATACTAGACCGCATTGTCATATAACAACCTCTACAACATGTATATGGGTTCGGGAGGAGCAGCATGACTACAAATTTTTCAACCGTTCTTGCAGTGCGCCGAAATCGGCAGGCCAAGGCGATGAAACCGCCACGGGCTCATTCGTAAAAGGATGCGGAAAAACCAGCGCTTCCCCGTGCAGCGCTTGACGGCCGATGGCATCCCGCCGCCCGCCGTACAACGCGTCTCCGATCAACGGGTGACCCAAATGACTCAGGTGCACGCGAATTTGGTGCGTCCGCCCCGTTTCGAGCGTCAACCGCACGAGCGCAGCGTCCGGATACGTTTCCAGCCGTTCATATAAGGTGACGGCTGACTCGCCTGTCGGGGAAACCCGGCGACGTGTCGGGTGATGCCGGTCGCGGCCGATCGGCGCGTCGATCCGGCCCTTCGCTTTCGCAAGCCTGCCTTGGACGAAGGCGACGTACGTGCGGCCGATGCTTTTCTCGCGCATCCGGGCGTCAAGAATCGTCTGCACCCAGTCGTACTTGGCAAACAGCACCGGACCGGTCGTGTCTTCGTCCAACCGGTGAATATGCCGCGGACGGCAGAGCTGCCCCTCGGCGGCAAGCCTGGAGGCTGCCGCTTGCAGCAGCGTCCCCTTCTCGCCTTCCGCTGTCGGGTGTACCTTCATCCCGGCAGGCTTATCCGCCACGAAGCAAAAATCGTCTTCATACAAGAACTCGATATCCGTCCACTCGTCCGCTTGAACGTTCGGCTCCTCGGGAAATAACCGCAGCCGCAGCCGGCTGCCCTGCCACAGCAAGCCGCCGTTATGCAGCAAGGTGCGGCTCCACTTCTCACCTATCAAAGCCGAAGCGAGCTGCCTCGCCTGCTCCCTGCCCTGGATATCGCCGGCCGCACGCCATTCGAGCCATTCTCCTTGTCTGCGCAATCCGCTCATGCCGAGTCCTCCCCGCCGCGGACTCTTCGCGGTTTGCTCCTGCGCCGCTGTTCCAGGAAGGCGTAACCGACGATAAGTGCAAGCAGCAGCCCGAATATGCCGAATACGAGCAGCATGTCCAGCGTGATTCCGTAAAAACTGTATTTTTTTAACACATGTGCAGCTCCCGTCCTCGATAAATAGATACCGAAGCTTATTTTACCAAACCGGTTCCCATTATCAAAGCGGTTACACTGCCAATTGTGCCTTCATCTAACTCTAGCAATTGCTGTTAAATGCAGCCTTGATATGATAGAATATTGTAGATTCATAGATAGAATACGGCATTAAGCCTGTTATTAGGAGAGGAATATATTGAAAGGCAGCTTGCAAGCGATCCAACAGTGGAGTTTGATGAAAAGAACGTTGTTTTATATCGCGCTGCTCACTTTTTTGACCTCCAGCTTTTTGTTCCTGACACCGCCTGGCGGAAAAGTGCGCGAATGGATGGCACAGACCGTCATTACGACGCAGCACCGCAGTTGGGCCTGGATTTTCGTGGGCGCGGAACGACGCGATTTGCTAGTGAAGAAGATGCAGGACGATATCGAATTGGCGTCCTTGGAGAAGCAAAATCTGGGGCTCGTCTCCGTTCGCAAAAAAAGCGGGAAAGCGCGTTCCATCGATGAATTGATCAAAGTCGAAGATATTTCCGGCCCGCTCTGGAAAGGTAAAAAAATGTATGTCTACGATCCGACGACGATCAAGATCATGACCCCGAACAAGCCCGGCGAAGGCGAACGAATCACGTCCATGGTTAACCGTACGGGCGCTGTGGCCGGCTTAAACGGCGGCGCCTTCGACGATCCGGAAGGCTTGGGCAACGGTTTTGCCGCACTCGGCATGATCATCTCCGGCGGAGACATCATCTTTACCGATCAGGACGGCTCGATCCCGCAGCACATCGTCGGCTTTACGAAGGAAGGCCATCTGGTCGTCGGGAAATACGACGCCTTCGAATTGCGCGATATGGGCGTATCCGAAGCGGTTTCGTTCTATCCGCGGCTGATCGCTAACGGCAAGCCGATGATCACGAGCGGCGACGGCGGCTGGGGCCGCGCGCCGCGTACCGCCGTCGGGCAGCGTGCCGACGGAACGGTTATCTTCGTCGTTATAGACGGACGTCAAAAGCACAGCGTCGGCGCCACCTTGAAGGAAGTGCAGGATTTGCTGCTGGCGGAAGGCGCCGTTATCGCAGGCAATCTGGACGGAGGGGCCTCCTCAGAGCTTGTAGTCGACGGTCAGCTCGTCACGAAGCCTTCCAGCCGTTACGGCGAACGCCGGCTTCCTTCAGCGTTCCTCGTCTACGACGATCCCGATTCGGTGCAAGCGACGCGCGTCTGGGACGGCATCGACAAGATTGATGCGGGCGGGTCGCACGACCATCCCGACTTCTTGCGCGAGCAGGCGGAGAAGCGGGCGAAGGGCCAGACGACGACCCCCAAACCGGCGACGGAAACGAAGCCGCCTGCGCCTGCGCCGAAGACGGAACCGGCCAAGCCCGATACGAGCGGCAAAGCCCCGGCGAGCAGCGGGACGTCCGGCGAGGCAAAGCCGGGGACGGCGCCAAGCGGCAAGGAGCCGGCAGCTGGCGGCGGCGGTACCGGCTCGGCCGGAAACGGCTCTGGCACGGGCGCTGCGGGCTCTGGCGGCGAGCCGGCGAAGCCCGCAGGCACGCAGGGCCAGACGGGTACGGAGCCCGGCGGGAGCGGTACGGCGCCTAAGCCCGCAGGCGCCGGCGCTGCCCCGTCAACGGACTCGACGCCCGCGCCTTCGGCGGCTAAGCCAATCACGCCCGACGGCGGCGGGACAGCGACCAAGCCGGTGGAAGCCGGCGACGCCGCAACAACGCCGGCAGCGACGCCTGCACCGGCAGCAACGGCTGCAGAGCCTATTAAGACGCCATAAAGTACGATACATAACAGCAAAGCAAAGCCCATCCGGACCTGCGCCGGATGGGCTTTCGTTTGTTCGAACCTATAGCTGCGAAGCCCGGGCGGGAGCCGGGAAGCTCGCTCCGGCCTCTTGCGCTTTCCCCACTCAAGGACTTCAGCGCCTCCTGGTTCCGTTAACCGCGAGTCTCCGCTTTGCGACTATAACCGCTTCAAAGCCTCGCGCTGCGCTTCGATCGTCGCTTCAATATCTTCCTCGCTGTGAGCGGTCGAAACGAACATGCCCTCGAACTGCGACGGCGGAAGACTGACGCCTAAATCGAGCATCGCGGCAAAATAACGGTTGAACCGCTGCAAGTCGGATCGTTTGGCCGTCTCGTAGTCGGTCACCGGTTGGTCCGTGAAGAACGGACATACCATCGAGCCTACCCGGTTGATGGTCAGCGGCACGCCAAGCTCGCGCGCATTCGCGGCGAAGCCTTCCTCCAGCCGTGCGGAACGGCGCTCGAGCTGTTCGTACACGCCCGGCTCGCCCAGCAGCTTCAGCGTCGTATAACCCGCCGCCATCGCCAGCGGATTGCCCGACAGCGTGCCTGCCTGATAAATCGGCCCTGCCGGAGCGATCTGCTCCATAATCTCCCGCTTGCCCCCGTAAGCGCCAACCGGTAGTCCGCCGCCGATCACCTTGCCCAAACAGGTCAAATCCGGCGTTATGCCGAACAGCCCTTGAGCGCTGTTCAAGCCGACGCGGAAGCCCGTCATCACTTCATCGAAAATAAGCAGGCTGCCCTTCGCCTTTGTGACCTCACGCAGCCCTTCCAAGAAGCCCGGTGCAGGCGGCACGACCCCCATATTACCGGCAATCGGCTCAACGATCACCGCGGCGATCTCGTCCCCGAATCGCTCGAACGCCAACCGGACGGCCTCCAGGTTGTTGTACGGCAGCGTAATCGTATTCGCGGCAATGCTCTCCGGTACGCCCGGACTATCGGGTAAACCAAGCGTCGCAACGCCGGAGCCCGCCTTGATCAAGAGCGAATCGGCATGGCCGTGATAACAGCCTTCGAATTTCACGATCTTGCTGCGCCCGGTATAACCGCGCGCAAGCCGCAGCGCGCTCATCGTGGCTTCGGTACCGGAGCTGACCATGCGCACCAGGTCAATGGACGGGATACGCGCCGCCACCAGCTTGGCCATTTCCGTTTCCAGCTCGGTCGGCGCGCCGAAGCTCGTGCCGAGCTCCGCCGCCCGTTTAATCGCTTCGACGACTTCGGGCTTCGCATGACCGAGAATGAGCGGTCCCCAAGAGCCGATATAATCGATAAATTCGTTATCGTCGATATCGGTAACGCGGGAGCCGGCCCCTTTTTTCATGAAGAGGGGGGTCAATCCAACTGATTTAAATGCGCGGACGGGGCTGTTGACTCCGCCGGGGATAACTTGTTTCGCTTCCTCAAAAGCTGTCGCGGAGCGCGCTGCGAAGCGTTGTTGCGGTTCGTTCATTCCATCCACACCTTTACTAGAATATGCTTGAAAACGAAGAAAAACCGAGCCGGGATTTTCAAGAAAAGCAAATTCTCGCGCTCGCAGGGAACGATATCCTATTGGATTTGGCCAAACTTCGCGGATAAGCCCGGTACTCACACCGGGCTTTTTTCTTTAAGCAGCCGGGAAAGCTCCAGCGCCGATTCTTTGCCCTGCTTCACGCAATCGGGAAGACCGACGCCGTGGAACGCGGCTCCCGTAATCAGCACCTCCGGCATCCGCTTCGCTAATCCTTCGCGTATACGGCGAATCCGATCCAGATGGCCGACCGGGTATTGCGGCATCGAGTGCATCAGCGGCGTCAGCTCCGTGAATAACGGCTCGGCCGTAATGCCCATCGTCGCCTTCAGATCCTGGCGCACCGCCCGGACGACTTCGTCCTCGGACATGTGCAGCCAGCGGTCGTCGCCCGAGCGGCCGACATAACAGCGCAGCAGCGCTTTGCCGTCAGGAGCGGTGTGCAGCCATTTCTTCGAGGTCCAGGTGCAGGCCGTGATGAAGCGCCCTTCCCTGCGCGGCACGACGAAGCCGGATCCGTCCAGCTCCCGCTTCATATCCTTCTCATCATAAGCAAGGATGACGTTGCCGACCGATACATAGTCGACCTTCCGCAGCTCCTGCGCTTCCGGTTTCGAAGCCGCCAGCAGATCGGCGGCGGCGTAAGCCGGGAGCGTCAGGATGACGCCGTCGGCCTCCTCAATCTCGCCGTCCTCGCGGGTCAGCCGGTAACCGCGTCCGTCCGCCGCTTTCTCGAGTTTGGCAATGCCGCATTGTTTCACGAAACGCACGTTGTCCAGCGCATCCAACAAACCGTGTACGATCGTCTCCAATCCTTCTCTGAAGGTGAGGAACGTCGTATTCCGCGCCGATTCCGGCAGCGTCCGGCTTTCCTCGCCGCCTTCTTTCCGGTTTTTCATCATCCCGAGAATCAGGCTGCGGTGTTTTTGCTCGATGCTATGAAATTGAGGGAACGTCGCCTTCACGCTCAAATCATACGTGTTCCCGGCATAAATACCGGCCAGCAGCGGCTCGGCGATTTGCGAAAGCACCTCGGAGCCGAGCCTGCGTTCCAGGAAGTGGCCGAGCGATTCGTCTTCGTCCGCCGTCCGTTTGGGCAGCACCAGGTCAAGCGCCGCACGCGCTTTAGCTGCGGGCGAAAGCAGGCCGGTCCGCATAAACGGCATAATTTCAGTCGGAATGCCGAGCATTAAGCCCGGTGGCATCCGGTGCAGCTTGCCCCGCGATAAAATGTATGTCTTTTTCGCATTCGGATTCGTTCCCGTTAATTGATCCTCGAGTCCCAGCTCGCGCGCCAGCTCGACCAGCGCGGGCTTGCGGGCGAGAAAGGAATCCGGCCCCTTCTCGATGACGAAGCCGTCCCGCCGAAGCGTGCTGATCTTGCCGCCGAATCTGTCGCTCTTCTCCATGACGGTAATCCGGCAAGCCTGCCCGGTCTCTTCCATCTGCTTCTTTAAATAATAAGCGGCGCTTAGTCCGGTAATCCCGCCGCCGATGACGACCACATGCGGTTTGGTGTCCATGGTGTCAGTCCTTCCGGGCGAGGGCGTACACGACGTCGCTCAAGGTCTCCATATATAGCGGATCGGTATTGAGCGAACGCGTCCGCTCCAGCTGAATGCCGAGCTCCCGCGCTACTTTTTGCGCTTCGATGTCAAGGTCGTACAAGACCTCCAAATGGTCGGACACGAAGCCGACCGGACATACGAGCACATGCTGCGCGCGTTCTTCCTGCTTGATCGAACGCAAGACATCCAAAATGTCCGGTCCGAGCCACGGTACGCCGGTTTGGCCTGCGCTTTGCCAGCCGAATTGCCACTGCGTAATGCCGGTTCTGTCCGCAATCGCCCTCGACGTCTCGAGCAGCTGCTCCGGGTAAGGGTCCTTCATTTCCAGTATTTTCTCAGGCAAGCTGTGCGCGGTAAACAGCACCTGCACCCGCTCCTTCGGCACCTCAAAACGGGCCAACGCTTCCTCCACCCGCAGCGCCAGCGCTTCAATCAGCTTCGGATGCAGATGATAGCTGCGCACGAACGCGATGTTCAAGCCGAGCTCACCCGCTTTCTCCTGCGCCCGCTTGATGTAACCGCCGACGCTCATCGCGGAATAATGCGGCGCCAGTACGACGCCCACCGCTTCCGTAATGCCGTCTTGCACCATCCGCTCTACGCCGTCTTCGATGAAAGGCGACGCATGCTTGAGCCCTTGGTAACAGACGAACGTGATGTTCGGATATTTTTCGTTCAAACGCGCTTCCAGCGCCTTCACCTGATTGTCGGTGTTCTCGCGCAGAGGGAATACGCCGCCGACGATCGCTTCGTAACGATCCTTCAAATCCTGCAGCTGTTCGGGCGTCGGCGCATGGCCCCGGCGAATATGCGTATAATACGCTTCGATCTGATCGATGCTCTCGGGCGTTCCGTAAGACATCACCAGCACGCCGATTCGTTGAATCCGGTTCTCGCTCATCTTATACACCGCTTTCCTGCTTCAATGTGCCGCGTTGTTGAATCGCTCGACTGGAATACGCATGAATAAAGTCGGTCAATTCCTTCAGTTTCTCGAGCGACGCCTCCGGGAACAAGCCGTGTCCCAGATTAAACACGTAGCCCGGCTCTTCAATGCCCGCATCGATAATGGCTTTCGTCTGCTCTTGAATGACGCTCATCGGCGCCGTCAGCACGTATGGATCGAGATTGCCCTGCACCGCATAACGGCTGCCTAACCGCCGCCGCCCTTCAGGAATCGAAACCCGCCAATCGAGTCCGATCACGTCGGCTTGGACACCCTGGAGCGTGGGCAGCAGTTCGCCCGAGCTGACGCCGGGGAAATAAATTTTCGGCTGATCGAGGTGGCTGAGTTCATCGAAAATACGCTTGATCGTCGGCAGCACGTACGTTTGAAAGTCGACCGGCGACAACGCGCCCACCCAGCTGTCGAACAACTGGAACGCTTTAGCCCCGGAGGCGACGTGCGCCTTCAAATACGTGATGACCATGTCCCCAAGCTTATCCATCAGCTGGAACCACACTTTCGGTTCGCTGTACATCAGCGTTTTGGTGCGAATATAGCTTTTGGACGGCTTGCCTTCGATCAAATAACTGGCGATCGTAAACGGCGCCCCCGCGAACGTAATGAGCGGCACTTCCAGCTCCGCGACAAGCAGCTCGATCGTCCGCAAAATATGCGGCAGGTGCTCCTCCACTTGAATCGGACGAAGCCGCTCGACATCCGCCGCCGTACGGATCGGGTTATGGATGACCGGTCCGATATTTTTGACAATGTCAAAGTCGATGCCGATGGAAGCGACCGGATTCATGATGTCCGAATACAAGATCGCCGCATCGACGCCAAGCTTTTTCACAGGCATCATCGTCACTTCCGCGGCCAATTCCGGCTGCGTGCAAATTTCGAGCAGGCTGTACTTCTCCTTAATTTTCCGGTAATCCGGGTCATAGCGGCCCGCTTGGCGCATGTACCATACCGGCAGCCTATCGACCGGCTGCTTTTTACATGCGCGAATAAACAAGTCGTTGTAACTCATTCCCGTACCTCTTTTCCGTATACTTCCATAGTCTAAGTATCATTATGCCCTATTTGGAACCGGGTAACAACGGAAATCATCCGGTTGTTTCCGACAAATCTTTGACATCAGGCGTAACCTGCCTGCAAAAAAAGTCCTGATTTCCCGGAAGGAATCAGGACGCAATGCCGTCGGAACGGCTCGGGTTTAAGCTTCTTGCCTTTATGCCTGCAGCCAACGGACGATATCTTTCGCAAAATAAGTAATAATCAGATCGGCGCCGGCCCGTTTGAAGCCGAGCATCGTCTCCAAGACGATCGCGCGCTCGTCAATCCAGCCTTGAGCGGCAGCTGCCTTCACCATCGAATACTCGGCGCTCACATTGTAGGCGACAAGCGGCAAATCGTAACGGTCGCGCAGCATCCGCAGCACATCCATGTAAGCCAGAGCCGGCTTGACCATCAGGAAATCAGCGCCTTCCGCCACATCGCTGTCCGCTTCGCGCAGCGCTTCCCGGGCGTTAGCGGGATCCATTTGATACGTTTTGCGGTCGCCGAATTGCGGAGCGGAATGAGCGGCGTCGCGGAACGGGCCGTAGAACGCAGAGGCGTACTTGACGGAGTAAGACATGATCGGCACGTTCTCATAACCGGCCTCGTCCAAGCCTTGGCGAATCGCATAGACGAAGCCGTCCATCATGTTCGACGGGGCAATGATGTCCGCGCCGGCCTCGGCCTGCGATACCGCTGTCTTGACGAGCAGTTCGAGCGACGGATCATTCAGCACGTCGGCCCGCCCTTTGGCCTCGTCGTAATGCACCACGCCGCAATGGCCGTGATCCGTAAATTGACATAAGCACGTATCCGCGACCACGAGCAGATCCGGCGCCCATGCCTTCACTTGGCGCGTCGCCTGCTGGACGATCCCGTTCGGATCGTAAGCCGAACTCCCGTGAGCGTCCTTCTCATGCGGAACGCCGAACAACAGCACGGCCTGGATGCCCAGCGAGACGACCTCGCGGATTTCTTCCTCCAGCCGATCCAGCGACAAGTGATATACGCCCGGCATCGAGGAGATTTCCTCTTTCACATTCGTGCCGTGCGTGACAAAAATCGGATAAATCAAGTCGTTCGCCGTAACGGCATGCTCGCGGACTAAATTCCGCATAGCCGCCGACGTGCGCAGACGACGGTTACGAACGATCGGAAAACCCATGATTGTTACCTCCTTGCAGATCTGGGCGGGCCGGCCTGAACAAGACCGGCCTTATGCCATTTTTTTAGGCGTACAAGCTTTGAACGAGCGCGTCAACGGTCGCTTCCTTAGCCAAATAATCGACCTTCAAGCCGGCTTTCTCGGCCGTTTGTGCGGTCATCGGCCCGATACAGGCGATTTTACAGCCTTGCAGCAGCTCAAGCGGCGACTCTACCCCAAGCCGTTTCAGCGCTTCCAGCAGGTTGGTGACCGTAGACGAGCTCGTAAACGTGACGATATGAAGCTGGCCTTTCCGGAGGAAGTCGACGATCTCGTCGCCTCCCTCGGTTTCCAGCACGTTTTCATAGATATCGATTTTGGTAACGTCGAGGCCCATCTCCCGCATTTTATCGGGCAAGTAGGTTCTCGCAATATCCGCGGTCGCGAGCAGCACCCGCTCGCCCGCCTTCAGCTGCGGCGCTAACGACTCCAGCAGCGCATCTCCTTGGAACACCGGCGGAATCGCCTCGACCAGCAAGCCCCGCGCCTCCAGCGCGGCGGCCGTCTTCGGTCCGACGGCAACGAGACGCGCCCCGGCCATGGCCCGAATGTCCACACGCAGTTCCTTCAACCGCTCAAAGAACGCATCCACCCCGTTAACGCTTGTGAACACGATCCAATCAAAGCTGCCCAGACGGCTCAACGCGGCGTCGCGCGCTTGCTGCGCCTCCGGGCGGCTGGAAGGCTGGGTGCGGATCACCGGAAACTCGACCGCTTCGCCGCCGAGCTCTTCGATCTGGCCAACCAGCTCGCTCGCTTGACTGCGCGCCCGGGTCACAAGAATGCGCCGTCCGAATAGCGGCTTCGTTTCGAACCAGGCGAGCTTCTCGCGCAGCTTGACCACCTGGCCTACAATCGTAACGGCTGGCGATTGAAAGCCTGCGGCGCGCACCTTCTCGACGATGTCGGTTAATGTGCCCGTCAACGTCTCCTGTTCCATCCAGGTTCCCCAGCGAATAAGCGCGACCGGCGTATCCGCCGGCTTTCCGCCCTCAACCAGGCTCTTGCAAATCGTCTCGAGGTTGGCAACGCCCATTAAGAAGATGAGCGTACCCGACGCCTGCGCCAAATTGGGCCAGTTCACGTTGGAATACGTCTTGTTCTTGTACTCGTGCCCGGTTACGATGGAGAACGACGAAGTGAAGTCGCGATGTGTGACAGGAATGCCCGCATAAGCCGGAACCGCAATGGCCGACGTAATGCCCGGTACGATCTCGTACCGGATGCCGTGTTCCGCCAGCAACTCGGCCTCTTCGCCGACGCGGCCGAACACGCTCGGGTCTCCACCTTTAAGACGCGTAACCGTCTTGCCCTGCAGGGCGAGATCCACGAGCAGCTGGTTAATCTCTTCCTGCTTGAGCATATGTTTATCGGGCAGCTTCCCGACGAAAATTTTCTCCGCACCCGGTTTCATATGCCTCAAGAGCCGCGGATTGGCCAACCGGTCGTACACGACAACGTCCGCGCGCTGGATCGCCTCCAGGCCGCGCAGCGTAATGAGTTTAGGGTCCCCGGGTCCTGCTCCAACCAAATACACGCTCGCCTTACTCATACCGCTTCTCCCCTTACTTCCGAATCCGAATCTCTCTATCCCATGGCATTCTTTGTCCTTGTACGAACGGGTTATTCCTGAACGGCAGCGAGCAGCTCCGCCGCCCCTTTGGCGAGCAACGATTCCGCCAGCCCTAAACCGAGCGCCTCCGGATCGGTTCCACGCTGCGTATCTTTAAGAATTTTCGCGCCGTCCGGCGAACCGACCATCCCGGTCAGCTCGATTTGAGGCCGCCCGTCGCGACCGGTCTCGCCGGTCAGCTTGGCGTACGCGCCGATCGGCACCTGGCAGCCGCCGTTGAGCTTCCCCAGGAAGCTGCGCTCGGCCGCAACGGCGACCGTCGTCGCCTCGTGCCGGTATTTCGCCAGTAAATCCAAAATGAATGGATCGTTGTCCCGGCATTCGATGCAGAGCGCCCCTTGGCCGACCGCCGGCAAGCAAAGCTCCGGATCGAGATAGGCCGATATCCGGTCGCTCCAGCCGATGCGGTGCAGCCCCGCGCCTGCCAGCAAAATCGCATCAAAGCCTTCCGTCTCCAGCTTGCGCAGACGCGAATCGATGTTGCCCCGCACCGGTTCAATTTTCAGATCCGGGCGGTAATGCTGGAGTTGGCTGGCCCGGCGCAAGCTGCTCGTTCCGACCTTCGCTCCCTTCGGCAAGTCGTCGATGCCGTACCCGTCGCGCATGATCAGGCAGTCGCGCGGATCTTCCCGCTCCGGCACTGCGCCGACCGTTAAGCCCGGAGGCAGCTCGAACGGCATGTCCTTCATGCTGTGAACGGCCAAGTCGATATCCCCGTCGAGCAGCGCTTGTTCAATTTCTTTGACGAACAGCCCTTTGCCTCCCACTTTGGAAAGCGTCACGTCGAGAATCCGGTCGCCTTTGGTCACGATTTTCTTCAATTCGAATTCCGCTTCGATGCCGTTATCTTCGCACAGCTTGCGCAAATGCTCAACCACCTGTCCGGTTTGAGTCAAAGCAAGCGCGCTCTGCCGTGTTCCCACTACAATTTTGCGCATATGGTTAACTCCCTAGCTTAGTGAATTCATTCGATTCTGTAACGTCACGTTCCCTCGTCCAGCCGCAGCAGCGACTCGCCGATTCGCCGGATGCCCGAGAGCGTCGGGTGCTGCCTGACCTCGTGCAGCAGCATCTGCCGCAGCCCGGCAGGCACCTCCGTTTCTCCGCGCAGGCGCGGAAGCAGCTCCCACTGCAGCATGGCGCGAAACATCGCCTGCCGCTCGCCGGAGTCCGCCACCAGCTCCTGCAGCGTGTGGCGCAGCTCGTGCAGCAGCTCTACGTACGGAGCATAGCCGTCCTGATCCAGCCGGCGCTCGATGTCCGTGCGCACGAGCCGGGACAAGCCGGGGCTGGCGCCTGCCGTCGAGACCGCGACCGTCAGCCGCCCGCGCCGCGCCGTCGCCGGCAAGATGAAATCGCCGTGATCCGTATCGCCCGCTCCGTTAACCCAAATGCCGAGCGAGCGGCCCTCCTCGCACACAAGGGCGTTGACCGCGGCGTCATTCGTAGCCGCGAACAGCAGCTGCGCGGACCGCACTTCCGCCATGCCGGGCGCGTACGGCCGGCGAATCGCATGAACGTCGCCTGCGGCCGCCAGTCGGTCCAGCTCCGGCGTGAAGGCCGGGCTAATCATCGTCACGGCCGCGCCCGCCTGCAGCAGACCTCTGGCTTTCCGCTCCGCCACCCGACCGCCGCCGACGACACAGCACGGCTTTCCTTCCAGATCAAGCATAATCGGGTAATACGTTTTCACCGCCGCATCCCTCCGTTACGACCATTGATGAAACGTCGAATAATAGTTGGTCAGCACGAAGTTCAACAGCGTAATGGCGAAGGCCGCCAAGTTCCATACCGCCAAACGGTTGCCCGGGGCTTTCAACAACAGCCGCTGAAACATATAAAATACATAGGCGAGCAGAACGAACCAGGAATTCAGCACCTTCGGATCGAAGAACAACCGGTAATCGCCCTGCAGCGCGATCCACACAATGCCCAGCGAGAGGGACAAGAGCAGCAGCGGGGCCCCGATCACTACCGAAACAAGCGCGTAATGATCCATCTTCTCCAGACTGGGAAGCCGCTGCATGCGCTGGGTCCACTTCTTCTCTTTGAGCTTGCGGTGCAGAAACAAGTACATGCCCGAGAACACGGCCGATACGACAAACGCGGCGTACCCGGTAACGGCGAGCGTAATATGTATGAATAGCAGCTCGTCCGTTACATTCCAACGGGACAACGTTGGCGCCAGGCCCGGCTTGCTGAAGATGTTCAGAGCCAGCATGGCGAATCCGAACACATTGACGAAAAACACGAACAGTTCGATTCGAAAAAACCGGCTCATCGCCAGCGACACGGTAACAAGGAGCCACCCGAATATGAACAGCGTCTCAAACATCGAGAACGCCGACAAGCTGAGATGTGAGGTCAGGCTGTACACCAAATAAATCGTCTGCAAAACCCATACAAAAAGAAGCAACCCTGTCCCCATCCGTTTCGCACTTCGGTTCGGATTGCTGAAATCCGCGAAGTAAAACAAGAGGCTCAGGGCATAAATATACAGTATCGCATCGTAAAACCAGGTTTGCGTGACCATGGTCTTCCTTTCCGGTTAAGCCTTGGCCAGAGCATCGCCGCCAGGCACCGCATGCCGCACCTTCGCAAGCAGTTCCTCTTTCGCCCGCTCCTGTGCCGCCTCGGCTTCCCGCTGCCGCAGTTCCTGCTCCGCCCGCTTTTGCCCTTCCAATTGCTCTTCCAAAGCAAAAATTTTCGTGAACATGTCCAGCGCGTCATCCCCGTGACGCTCGGCAGCCATTTCTTTGATGCGGACAATGGGATCGCGCAGCATTTGATTGACAATGCTCTTCGTTAGTTTACGTATAACCTTCAGCTCGTGTTCGTCGAGCTCCGGCAGCTTCTTCATTAAGCTGTCCATCGTTTCCTCATGGATCGCGGACGCTTTCGTTTGCAGCGCTTGGATAACGGGACTGATGCCCAGCGTTTTGGACCATTGCTCGAATGCGGCTATCTCGGCCTTGATCATCTCTTCGATTTTCACCGCCGCTTTATGGCGTTCTTCCATGTGCGAATTGACAAGCGACTGCAAGTTGTCGATATCGTACAGGAACACATTCGGCATATCCCCGAGACGCGGATCCAAATCGCGCGGCACGGCAATATCGATCATGAACAGCGGTCGCGATCTGCGCCGCTGCAAAATACAGGACACCTGCTCCGACTTCAATACGTAACCTGCGGAACCGGTGGAACTGATTACGATGTCGGCATCCTCCAGATGCGTAAGCAGCTTGTCCATCGTACTGGCTACGCCCCGGAACCGTTCCGCAAGCTCTTGAGCACGGGTTAACGTACGGTTGACGACCGTCACCTTATTGGCGCCGTTGCTGACGAGATGCTTGACGGTGAGCTCGCTCATTTTGCCTGCGCCGACGATCAGCACGTTCTTGTTCTCATAGCTGCCGAAAATTCGTTTGCCAAGCTCAACCGCGGCGTAGCTGACCGATACCGGATTCTCGCCGATGCCCGTTTCCGTATGCGCCCGCTTGGCCATCGTGATCGCCTGCTTAAACAGCGTGTTGAACAGAACGCCCGTCGTCTTCTCTTGCTGAGCGAGCAGGAAGGCATCCCGCACTTGCCCCAAGATTTGCGTCTCGCCAATAACCATGGAATCGAGACCGCTCGTCACCCGGAACAAATGCTGGATGGCCATCTCGTTCTCATAAATATATAAATGCTTGTTGAACTGCTCTTTGGGCACGTTGAACCATTTCTCGAGAAAGGCACGCAAATGGTGCCCGCATAAGTGCTGCGTATCCACCGCCACGTACAATTCCGTCCGGTTACAGGTGCCCACAACGACGCATTCCATCACGCTCTTGGTCGCTTTCAGCTCCTGCAGCGCTAACGGTAAATCTCCGTCGACGAATGCAAACTTTTCACGAATCGACACCGGTGCCGTACGATAATTCAAGCCCGCTACGACGATATGCATCTGGTTCACCTGCCTCCCCCTCTATAAATTTCAATTTATTATACCATACGATACTTGATACTTCGATCTTATTTATGAAGATTTTATTACAGCCACAGCCTGAAGGACAGTTCTGCCAATTTAGTTTCAACGGAAAATCGTTCCGTTATACTTCTGACGGTTAATTCTTATGTACCCGACCACCGCTTATTACATCTCTAGGGCAGCAGCTTCCGGTCGAGCAGCTCCGCCAGCGCCTTGTCGGCTTCCGTCAGCTTGGTGTTCTGCGAACTGACGACCGCGTCGCCCGGCGACATCAGGCTGCCGTAAGCCGCGAACAATGCTGCGAAGCCGCGCGCCGCTTCGGCAAGTGTCTGCTGCTCATCGGCTTTCAAAGGGCGCGTTCCGGCAATTTGAAGCCGCACCAAATATTGAAGCAGCTTCGAGGGCGCCTCCAGCTTCGCCAGCTTGCCTTCCCCGTAGGCTAACACCAGATGCTCGTGCGCGTAAGCCGCGGAATACGCCGCCTGCCGCAATGAATTGAGCCCGTCGGTATCTTTCGCTTTCGCGCTTTCCGTCAAATGACTGCCGAGCAGCTCCATCTGAAACCGCGCGACTTGATACAGCATTTTATCCGCACGCTCCACTGGCGTCCCGCGGCCGGCCAGCTCGACGATTTGCAGCCCCGACCATAATACAAGGACGCCCACGACGGCGTACATAAACCATTTTTTTCGCTGCCGCTTCATTTACCGGTTCCACCTTTCCCGCACCGGACAACAGGCGCCGATGCCCATACAAGCCTTCTCTGAGATTGTATGGGCCAAGCGAAAAAGAAATAACCTCGGAATTTGACCTCCGAGGTTACCATATATGCATTGCCTTATTATTTAACCAATTGCGCTTGCTTCAGAACCGGTGTTTCAACTTGCAGCTCGCCCATCCCGCGAACCAGCTTCTTCGCATGAACCGTCTCAGGCTTCAAAACGGACAGCATATGCTCGATTGCGAGCTGTGGATCAACCGTTTCACCGCAGGTGTAACAGTCAAGGGCCGCGAATCCTTTCTCAGGATACGTATGAATGGAGAGATGGCTTTCCGAGAGCAATACGAGAACTGTTGCTCCTTGGGGTTCAAATTGTTTGGATTGTACCGACAATACAGTTGCTCCACATACCTCAGCAGCTTCTACCATTTGCGCCTGCAACCATTCTGCATTGTTGAGAAGATCAAAATCGACTCCCCAAGTGTCTACAGCTACGTGTCTTCCGAAAGTTGAGTATTCCATCTTTCGGTTCCCCCTTCCTAGGAATAAAATGTTTTGAAAATTTCATCCGCTAGGACCTACGTCATTCACTTCTCGAGGGAATAATCTCTCGCAACATTCAATGTCCTGAGTGAATCCTGGTTCCTATTTTGTTTTCAACGAGAATAAAAATAACATCTATTGAACAGAAATGCAATACTTTTTTTATGAAGATTATTTCCATGTCCCCGCTTCCTCTGCGCATGACACCCTGTATTCGATGCCCTGAGCGGTGTGATCGCCGCGGAATCCGCCAACTAGCCCGCTTATGCACGGTTGAGCTGAATAAAAAAAGAACCCTGATCCCCTGCTGTGTGCTCCAGGGAATCGGGCTCTCGGCCAATCCTGTATATTAAGCTTCAAGTACGAACAGTCGGTGTGTGAGTTTGTGCAAACGGCCGTCGATATGTTCGCGGATGCCGTTCTCTGCGATCTCGTTTCTCAAATCGAGCAAGCTGTTGATTTGAGCCCGGATAGCGTCGATCTCGGCTTCCACTTCGTTTTTGTTATACAACCGCTCCAACTGGCCGGCCGTATCGCGGTATTCGTAAACGATTTTTTCGGACGTTTCGGTATTTTCCGTAATCTTTACCACGGCGCCTTGCTTGTACGTATAAACCATCGTGTAGCCCGTGTAAATCCGGTGAACGATAGCATCGCCTTTGAAGACAGACACTGCTTTTCGCATCAAATTGACGATGTTTTTGTTATGAATGCGGCAGGTTCCTTGGCACACGTACAAGTTCATTTTTCGTTCGAACGACAGGACGATTTCTTCGCCCGCGTCATCCTGCAATACCACCTCTTGATTTCCGTTTTCGAGTACTTTGACTTGCATAGAAGCTCCATGATCTTTGAACATCCGAATAAAGCTGTCCATTTCGGCTTCCGTTAACTGTAGGCAGGTTTTGACATATTCAGTCGCTAACCTATTTGCCATAAAAATCCCTCGATTCATTTTTTTCGAACCATTTCGAACCATGCTGCTTGTGATTATTTTCGTTGCTCTATATACATTATACTACATATTTATTTAATATTCCTGCTAGACGAATTGTGTTTTTCGCCAGAATTCAGAAAATAATCCATTCTCCCGTGAGGAAGACGACGGAATGTTCAAAAAACTCGAGTTCCCTATCGATGTTCCGCAGTTCGCTCCCTGATGTAAGGAACGGGCACGGCCAAAACTCTTGGCCCGGGATAGGCCAAAAAGCCCCCGGCCATGTAGCGGCAAGAGGCTTTGTTTATAACGGGTACGAGGATACGCTTCGTTCTACTCGCCGTCGATAGACGGTTCTTTGACTTCGTCCTTGTCAGCGGCGTTCCCGGCCTTATCCGCCTGCTCGCCGGATGCAGCATAACCGATTCGCTGCTCGATCACGCTCCACAGCTCTTCTTTGCCCATGCCGGTTTCCGAAGAAAACAGCACGAGCGGGTCGGACTTGTCCGCCTGCAGCGTTTCCTTGATGATCTTGATATGCTTTTGCCACTTGCCCTTCGGTATTTTGTCGGCCTTCGTCGCGACGATGCAGATCGGTACCCCGTGATGCTTCAGCCAAGCGTACATCGCCTGATCGTCTTTGGAAGGCGGATGGCGCAAGTCAATCATATGCAGCAGCAGCTTCATCGGCTCGCGGTGCATTAAATATTGTTCGATGAACTTGCCCCATTTCTCACGTTCGGTTTTGGACACTTGAGCGTACCCGTAACCCGGCAAATCAACGAAATACAAATCGGAATTAATGCGATAATAGTTCAATTGCTGGGTTTTGCCAGGCTTCGAGCTTGTTCTTGCCAAATTTTTGCGGTTGATCATCCGGTTAATCAGAGAGGACTTCCCTACATTAGAACGCCCTGCCAGAGCAATCTCCGGCAAGGCATCGACAGGGTACTGACTCGGACCAACCGCGCTGATAATAAACTCAGCTTGATTGACCTTCATGTTCGTTCACTCATTTCACAAAGTTATACGCGCGCGGGCTTCACAAGCGCATGCTCGAGCACCTCATCCATATGCGACACCGGAATGAACGTCAGCTCGCGGCGGACGCTTTCCGGTATTTCTTCAATATCCTTCGCGTTATCCTTCGGCAGGATGACCGTGCGAATGCCTGCGCGGTGCGCAGCCAAACATTTTTCCTTCAGACCGCCGATCGGCAGCACACGGCCTCGCAGCGTAATTTCTCCGGTCATCGCCACATTCTTGGAAACCGGTATGTTGGTAAGCGCCGATATTAACGCCGTTCCCATCGTAATCCCCGCGGAAGGACCATCCTTCGGAATCGCGCCTTCCGGAATGTGAATATGGATGTCGAACTTCTCGTGGAAGTCCGGTTGAATGCGAAACTGATCGGCGCGGGAGCGGGTGTAGCTGAACGCGGCTTGCGCGGACTCTTTCATGACGTCCCCGAGTTTCCCCGTCAGCGTCAGCTTGCCGTTGCCCGGCATAACCGTCACTTCGATCACGAGCGTATCGCCGCCCACCTCTGTCCAGGCCAGACCGGTAACGGCGCCGATTTGGTCACGTTCCTCCGCCATGCCGAAGCGGAATTTCGGAGGTCCGAGAAAGTCCTGCAAATTATCCGGCGTCACGTGTACGGAGGCGGTGCCGCCGACCACCTGCTTCGCCGACTTCCTGCAGACGGAAGAAATCTGCTGCTCCAAATTGCGCACGCCCGCTTCACGCGTGTACTCACGCACGATACGCATCAGCGCAGATTCTTCGACGTGCAGTTGGCCGTCCTGCAACCCGTGATCGCGCTGCTGCTTCGGCAGCAAGTAATTTTTCGCGATATGCAGCTTCTCGATTTCCGTGTACCCCGGAATATAAAGCACTTCCATCCGGTCGAGCAGCGGCCGGGGGATATTATGCACAGCGTTGGCTGTCGTCACGAACATGACGTTCGACAAATCAAACGGCACTTCGACGAAGTGGTCGCTGAACGTGCTGTTCTGTTCCGGATCGAGTACTTCGAGCAAAGCCGAAGCCGGATCGCCGCGGAAGTCCATCGCCATCTTATCGATCTCGTCCAATAGAAAGACGGGATTGTTTGTACCCGCCGTCTTCATCCCTTGGATAATCCGGCCCGGCATAGCTCCTACATAGGTGCGGCGGTGACCGCGGATCTCCGCTTCATCGCGCACGCCTCCAAGCGAGATGCGTACAAATTTACGGTTGAGCGAACGGGCGATCGAGCGGGCAATCGACGTTTTGCCGACGCCGGGAGGCCCGACGAGGCACAAAATCGGCCCTTTCAGCTTCTGGACCAGCTTCTGCACGGCCAAATACTCCAGCACCCGTTCCTTTGGCTTCTCCAAGCCGTAGTGGTCCTCGTTGAGGATCTCTTCCGCTTTGCGGATGTCGAGGTCCAGATCGTCATTCCCCGCCGGCGACCAAGGCAGGCCCAGCAGCCAATCGATGTAATTGCGGATGACCGAGCCTTCCGCGGATGTCGCCGGCATTTTCTCCAGCCGGTCAATCTCCTTCTCGATCTTCTCGCGCACCTTCTCAGGCACTTCGCTCTGCGCCAGCTGATTGCGCAGATCGTCAGCTTCTCCGGCCCGGCCTTCCTTGTCGCCAAGCTCCTTCTGGATCGCTTTCATCTGCTCGCGAAGGTAGTACTCCTTCTGCGTCTTCTCCATCTGCTTCTTGACGCGCTGGCTGATCTTCCGCTCCAGCTCAAGCACTTCCCGCTCGTTGTTGAGGATGCCCAGCAGCTTCTCCAAACGCTGCTTGACGTCGACCGTTTCCAATATTTCTTGTTTATCTTTAATTTTTAACGATAAATGACTGCAGATGACATCGGCCAGACGGCCGGGCTCATCAATGTCCGACACCGCGGCAAGCGTCTCGGGCGTTACTTTCTTGGACAGGTTGATATAGTGTTCGAACTGGTTCAATACCGTACGCATCAGCGCATCGATCTCCGGGTCGGACGTTTCCTGCTCCGCCAACTCCCGGATGTTCACTTCATAGTATTCGTCGTTCGTCAAAAACTCAACGATTTCTGCACGGATGACGCCTTCAACCAGCACGCGGATCGTACCATTCGGCAGTTTCAGCATTTGCCGTACTTTCGCAATGGTCCCGATGCGGTAAATATCTTCGGTCTTCGGTTCCTCGATGTTGACTTCGGACTGCGAGCACAGCAGTATCATGCTGTCGTCGACCATCGCCTTCTCGAGCGCACGAACCGACTTCTCTCTGCCGACGTCCAAGTGCAGCACCATACTCGGGTACACCAACAGACCCCGCAGCGGCAGCAGCGGCAAGCGGCGCATCTTATGTTTGCTCGGTCCCATCCGCGAGCACCTCCAGACTATACTAACTTGCGTGTGAATTACATTTTAACAAAATTAAAATCAAAACACCAATGAGGGGCGGTTCGATCACCCCTCATGGAAAGACGCTCTCTATTCGAGCGCATCAGCGTGCAAAATCGTAACGGAAGCCGGCGACATCGCATCCTGCTGCGGCAGCGCTTCAGGTTCGGACGTTACGGCGAACCGAAGCCCGAGCGAATGAAACAACGCTTCCTCCACACTATCGACAGGAACGACCTCAAGCCCGTTCAACCCCGCGAATATTTCCTGCCAATTTTCTTTCGGAATGATCACTTTCGTAGCCCCCGCTTGAAAAGCAGCCTCCACTTTAGCGACGACGCCGCCCACCGGCTTCACTTTACCGTGGATGCTCATTTCGCCTGTCATGGCAATATGGTTATCCACCGGAATTTGCTTAATCGCGGAAGCGATGGCAACGGCCATCGAGATTCCGGCCGACGGACCGTCAATAGGCACCCCGCCGGGAAAGTTGATGTGCAAATCATAATCGTTCGGCTTCAATCCCAGACGCCGCAGGACGGTCAGCACGTTCTCCACCGAGCCGCGGGCCATGCTTTTGCGCCGCAGTGTCCTGCTGCCGCCGCCCATCTCCTCTTCGTCGACAACCCCGGTAATGGTGAAGCGTCCGGCTCCAGGCGCGGCTGCAGGCATCGAGGTGACTTCGATGTCCAGCAGCATGCCAAGATTCGGACCGTATACGGCGAGTCCGTTCACTAAACCGATTTCCGGACGGCTGTGAATTTTTTTCTCGGGACGCGGCGCAATTTGCGAGCTGTTGACAACCCATTCCACATCGGCGGCCGATAACTCCCTCCGTTGGTCCGTTAGCGCCATCCCCGCAGCCAACTGGATGATATTAACCGCTTCGCGGCCGTTGGTCGCATACTTCTTCACGACTTCAACGGCGGCCTCATTGTCGGGGAAGCCGATTTTCTTTAGTGCCTTGGCCGCAATCAAACCAATTTCCTCCGGCAGCAGCGGGCGGAAATAAATTTCCAGGCAGCGCGACCGAATCGCCGGCGGCAGCTCCTGCGGATTGCGCGTCGTCGCCCCGACAAGGCGGAAGTCGGCGGGCAGACCGTTTTGAAATACATCGTGAATATAACTCGGTACATTCGTGTCCTCAGAGTTGTAGTAAGCACTCTCCAAAAACACCTTGCGATCCTCCAGCACCTTTAATAATTTATTCAGCTGATGCGGATGCAATTCACCAATCTCGTCAATAAACAATATGCCGCCGTGCGCCTTCGTCACCGCCCCCGGTTTCGGCTGCGGAATCCCCGCTACGCCCATCGCGCCGGCGCCTTGATAAATCGGATCGTGCACCGAGCCGATCAATGGATCCGCGATGCCTCTTTCGTCAAAGCGGGCCGTCGTCGCATCGATCTCGGTAAATTTGGCGTCCGGCCGAAACGGCGACTCCGGATTTTTCTTCGCTTCCTCCAGCACGACTCGTGCAGCGGCCGTCTTGCCGACGCCCGGCGGCCCATAGATGATCACATGTTGGGGATTGGCTCCGCACAGCGCCGCTTTAAGCGCCCTCAGCCCTTCCTTCTGGCCGACAATGTCCTCCATCGCTTGCGGCCTTGTTTTTTCAGCCAGCGGTTTATTTAAGGAGATGTTCCGCAGCCTGCGAAGCTTCTCCAATTCTTTTTTCGACTCTTTATCCACCGCTGAACGGTTGGTTTGTTGGTTGCGCAGCAAATTCCAAAAATACAAGCCGATGACAATGGCAAAAAACAATTGAATCACCATCAAAACTACACTGATACTCATCCCACGGATCGACCTCCCGTTACTTAATATATTTGGTAGTATTGCCCTCCGTTGGTAGCATTAATCCCCCTATGCGCAATCTTTTTCGGGGAAGCTATGGACGATGCGATTTGCAAGCATCGTACACTCGGAAGAGGATGGTGACTGATGATGAAACAACGCGTTAGGGCCTTGCTTTACGCCGTAATTTTAGCGATAGCCTCGGTTTGGCCTGCCTCGCCGACCGCAGCCGGCTCCGTTCTTCCAGATTCGTTCTTACTGCCTGAAATCAAAACGGATCACCCGGCTATCTCGGGGGTTGACATTGTCATAGACGTCGGTCACGGCGGTATCGACGGCGGGACGTCCCACGGCTCCATTCTGGAAAAAAACATCAATTTGGCCATCGCCCAAAAAACGTATGAGGCACTGCGCCGCAACGGTTATTTGGTATTGATGAACCGGATGAACGACTATGCGCTCAGCGGCGAGAACCTTTGGCTGCGCAGCCGCTCCCGGCATATTAAAGACTTGGCCCAACGCAGCCATCTGGCTAATGAAGTAAACCCGAAGCTGCTGATCAGCCTTCACGTCAACTCGGCCCGCAACGCCAATACGCGCGGAGCGCTGCTGCTTCATCAAAAAAACGAGCAAAGCAAATCGCTCGCTGCCGCCTTGCAAAGCCGCTTAAACGAATTGTACGGAATCTCGAACGATGCGGTATACGGACGGACGTATTACCTTCTCAAGCATACGAACGCGCCCGCCGTTATCGTCGAGATGGGCTTTCTGACCAACGCGTCGGATCGCGCGTTCCTGACCAATGCTGCCGGCCAACAAGCGATTGCCGACAAAATTGCCGAAGGCGTCGTGGCTTACTTGAAATCCGCTGAGCAGCCGAATTGAACGCGCAAAACACGCAAAAAGCGCTCCAAGGATTATCCCTGGAACGCTTTGTTCACTTTACGCCAGCATGATGTTTTCTTCCGGGAATTTCCCCGGTTCGTTCGTAATGCTCCACGATGAGGTCGATTTCTTTCTTCAGCTCGGACAACAGCTCCGCTTCCGGCACTTTACGAATCATCTCGCCGTAGCGGAATAACATGCCCTCGCCCCGCGCGCCGGCGATGCCGATGTCGGCTTCGCGCGCTTCGCCGGGACCGTTAACCGCGCAGCCGAGCACCGACACTTTGATCGGCACCTTCAGCTTAGAGATGTAATCCTCCACCTCATTGGCGATCGAGAACAAGTCGATGTCCAGTCGGCCGCATGTCGGGCACGATATGAGGGTAGCGGCGTTGGTTATAAGGCCGAACGACTTTAACAGCTCGCGACAAACCTTCACTTCTTCAACCGGGTCGGCGCTGAGCGAAATGCGGATCGTCGATCCGATGCCCATGCTGAGCAGCGCTCCGAGTCCGGCCGCGCTTTTCACCGTACCCGAGAACAGCGTCCCCGCCTCCGTGATCCCGAGATGCAGCGGATATTTAAAGGTCGACGCCGCTTGCGTATAGGCGGCAATCGCCATAGGCACGTCCGATGCTTTCAGCGAAACGATAATATCCCGGAAATCGAGCTCCTCGAGAATTCGAATGTGGTATAAGGCGCTCTCCACCATCGCTTCAGGTGTCGGGTAACCGTACTTCTCCAGCAAATGGTTCTCGAGCGAACCAGCATTCACGCCAATACGGATAGGAATGCCGCGCTCCTTGCAGGCTTTCACGACCGCTTCGACCTTCTCCCGGCGGCCGATATTGCCCGGATTGATGCGCACTTTGTCGATGCCGTTCTCAATCGCCATCAAAGCCAGACGGTAATCGAAGTGAATATCGGCGACGAGCGGAATCGAAATTTGCTTCTTGATGTCTTTAATCGCTTCTGCCGCTTCCTTATTGTTTACCGTCACGCGCACAATTTGGCAGCCCGCATCTTCCAGACGGTGAATTTCCGCGACGGTCGCTTTTACATCGGCCGTCTTAGTCGTGCACATGCTCTGAATGATAACGTCATTGCTTCCCCCGATGGTCAAATTGCCGACTTTAACCGGTATCGTTTCCCTTCTGTGGAACATGCGTTTTCTTCTCTCCCATGATACCAAACATCCTCCGCTCCGCTGACGGATTTCGCCTGACAAGAAGACGATCCATCAACGGATTGGAGGTGTCCGGTTTTTTTAGTATACGTGCGCTTACGCGCTTTCTTCTTTTTTCTTGACCGGCGGCGCATCGGCAGCCGTTATCGGCGGCGCGATTTTCGCTTGAACGGCATCCTTCGTGACGAGGCATTTGGACGATTCGGTGCGCGAAGGCGCTTCATACATCACTTCCAGCATAATGCCTTCGATGATGGCCCGCAAACCGCGGGCTCCGGTATTCCGCTTGATCGCTTCCTTGGCAATTTCTTCAAGCGCCTCGGAATCGAATTCAAGCGTCACGTTGTCCATCTCCAGCAGTTTCTGGTATTGCTTCACCAGTGCGTTCTTAGGCTCTGTCAAGATACGCACAAGCGCAGCTTCATCAAGCGGCTCCAGGGTGGAGATGACTGGCAGACGACCGACGAACTCGGGAATTAAGCCGAATTTGAGCAAGTCTTCCGGCAGCACGAGCGACAAATATTCACCCGGTTTCAGGTCGGCTTTGTGGCCGTCCGTACCGAAGCCGATCACTTTCTTGCCGATACGGCGTTTGATGATCTGCTCCAGGCCGTCGAACGCCCCGCCGCAGATGAACAAGATGTTCGTCGTATCGATCTGGATAAACTCTTGATGCGGATGCTTACGGCCTCCTTGCGGAGGAACGGAGGCAACTGTGCCTTCCAAAATTTTCAGCAACGCCTGTTGGACGCCCTCGCCGGATACATCGCGCGTAATCGACGGATTCTCGGACTTGCGGGCCACTTTATCGATCTCATCGATATAGATAATGCCGCGTTCCGCTTTTTCCACGTCGTAATCCGCCGCTTGAATCAGCTTCAGCAAAATATTCTCGACGTCTTCGCCTACATAGCCGGCTTCCGTCAAAGACGTCGCATCGGCGATCGCAAACGGTACGTTCAAAATTTTGGCCAGCGTTTGGGCAAGCAGCGTCTTACCACTGCCCGTAGGGCCGACAAGGACGATGTTGGACTTTTGCAATTCCACGTCCTCGCCTTTGCTTGCTTGAGAGTTAATCCGTTTATAGTGGTTGTATACCGCGACGGACATGGACTTCTTCGCTTGCTCCTGGCCGATGACGTAAGAATCCAGAATGGCGCGGATTTCTTTCGGCTTCGGCACGTCCTTCAAGTCGAGCTCTTCCTCGTGACCCAACTCTTCCTCCACGATTTCGGTACAAAGCTCGATGCATTCGTCGCATATATAAACGCCGGGTCCGGCGACCAGCTTACGCACTTGTTCCTGCGACTTGCCGCAGAAGGAGCATTTCAGCTGACCTTTCTCATCGTTAAATTTAAACATGGGATCACTCCTTTTCTAAGTCAAATCACTCCGAGTGATAACCGCATCAATAAGCCCGTAAGCTTTCGCTTCTTCCGCGCTCATGAAATTGTCGCGGTCCGTGTCGCGTTCGATTTTCTCGTAAGGTTGACCTGTACGGTTCACGTAGATTTGGTTGAGCTTTTGCTTCGTCTTAATGATCCAGTCAGCGTGGATTTTAATGTCCGACGCCTGTCCCCGAACCCCGCCGAGCGGCTGATGAATCATCACTTCGCTGTTCGGCAGCGCAAACCTCTTACCCGGCGCGCCTGCCGTGAGCAGCAAAGAGCCCATGCTGGCAGCCATGCCTACGCAAATCGTCGACACGTCCGGCTTGATAAACTGCATTGTATCATAAATACCCATTCCGGCAGTAACTGAACCGCCCGGCGAGTTAATGTACAAGCTGATATCCTTCTCGGAATCTGTAGCAGCCAAAAACAACAGCTGCGCAATAACCAGGTTGGCGACGTCATCGTCAATCGCGCTTCCCAGAAAAATAATGCGATCCTTCAGCAAACGGGAGTATATATCGTAAGATCGTTCTCCGCGTCCTTCCTGTTCCACTACCATAGGTACTAGAGTCAAATGTCCCAACCCCTTTACGCCAAAGTGCCTAACCTTTTACGCCTCAACCAACATTGTAACACGTTTGAAACCCAAAGTCATATTCCGCTGCCCCATGCTTGTTTTCCCGCGACGTTCCCGGGCTTCCTTGCCCGCCCTGCGGCTATTGTCACCAAGGTCTGCCCTATGTATGTATAGCGTTTGAAGGTAAAACAAAGGCACGCATGAAGGTACACGTGCCTTTGTTAACTATGTGCGCCGTTCGCGACGCTTAAGCCGTTTTGCTGTTGTCTACAAGGAATTTAACCGTTTTGCGGGCTACGATATCTTGCACCAGTGTACCAAGCGTACCGTTGGAAGCGAAAATGCTGCGAATCTCGTCCGCGGAACGGCCGTACATTTTGGACAAGCTTTCAAGCTCGGCTTCGATTTCTTCTTCCGAAGCCTCAATGTTTTCCGCTTTCGCTACCGCTTCAAGCACCAGGTTGTTGCGTACGCGTTTTTCCGCATCGCCTTTCATTTGGGCTTTCAAGTCGTCGGCGCTTTGACCGGTGAACTGGTAGTACATTTGGATGTTCATGCCTTGCGTGCGCAAACGGTTTTCGAATTCTTTCACCATTTGCTCCGCTTCATCATCCAGCATAACTTGCGGGATTTCCACTTGGGCAGCGGCTGCCACTTTCTCGACAACTTCCGCTTCTTTTTTGCTGTTGAGCTCGTTTTGCTTGCGTTCCTTCAGCTTCTCGGCAAGATCCGCTTTGTACTCGTCAAGCGTTTCGAATTCGCTTACGTCTTTAGCGAATTCATCGTCGAGCGCCGGCAAGTTTTTACGTTTGATGTCGTGCAGCTTGATTTTGAATACAGCTTCTTTGCCTTGCAATTCCTCGGCCTGATAGTTCTCAGGGAACGTGACGGTGATCTCTTTCTCGCCGTCTTTGGCCAGTCCTACAACCTGCTCTTCGAAGCCAGGGATAAAGCTGCCGGATCCAAGTTCGAGCGAATAACGCTCGGCTTTACCGCCTTCGAACGGTTCGCCGT
The DNA here is from genome assembly GCF_016586185.1 of Paenibacillus sp. EPM92. Taxonomy (NCBI): domain Bacteria; kingdom Bacillati; phylum Bacillota; class Bacilli; order Caryophanales; family Paenibacillaceae; genus Paenibacillus; species Paenibacillus sp. EPM92. The sequence continues at coordinate 101,394 of NZ_BCPS01000054.1, read as the reverse complement.
CGACGAAGCCTTCGAAATCGATCACGACCACGTCGCCATTCTCGGCTACGCCTTCTTCAACAGGCACAAGCTCGGCATGACGTTTTTGCAGTCTTTCCAGCTCTTCGTTGATTTCTTCTTCCGATACGGATGCATCGCCGGCTTCAACCTCAATGCCTTTGTACTCGCCAAGCTCCACTTCCGGCTTAACGACGACTTTCGCTTTGAATTTCAAAACCTGGCCTTTACCAAATTGCTCGACGTCCACTTCAGGACGGTCGACCGGAACAATGCCGGTTTCTTGTACAGCCGCCACATAAGCGTCCGGTACAATAATGTCAAGCGCGTCTTGATACAAGCTTTCCACACCGAATTTCGATTCGAAAATCGCGCGCGGCACTTTGCCTTTGCGGAAGCCCGGGACGTTCACTTTTGCTACAACTTTCTTAAATGCCTTGTCCAGAGCGGCGGCCACCTGTTCCGCATCCACTTCGATATCCAGAACGCCGACGTTCTTCTCTATTTTTTCCCAACTTGCTTTCATTTTATGCCTTCCCCTCCAAAAATGTTCCTTCGCGTATTTTTTCACGTGCGGCTGCCAGCCTCCGATCATTCGGACAAGCCCGCCCATATAACCATTCTATTATAACCATAATGAATTTCGTTTTCAAGGTATGGATCAAACGGAATCGAGAGAGTTACAACCTCCGCGTAAATACGGCCGATGCGAAATGCTGCATAATCCGATACGACTGCTCCCACTGAAAAGAAAGCTCGGAGGTGATTCCGTAAAGTTCCATCAATTCGGCCTTATCTCCGCCCTCGAAAACATGCTCAAGCAGCGTCAGATGCAGGGCGGCCGCCCACACATCCACACATGCGGCGTCCTGCCTGAGCATTTGCCGGTAAGCGGACGTACCATAAATGTAAGCAAGAAATTCGTTCCACATCTCGCTGGCGAAATACGCCAGCGCCGGGTGGTTCATTTCGCTGATTTCCTGCACGCGGGCGATAATGTCCTGGATTTGCGAAGGAAATCTTTCGAAATTTTCAGGCGTGTCTTCGATGTCGCAAATGACGTCTTCGCCGTTTTTCCGGATCGAAACAGAGCCCGCAGCTCCCCGCTTCTTCAACGTCTGCAGCGTTTTGAACTGGATCAGGGGGTGAAGCTCCTCCTCCTCCAGCCATCCGGTCAACGTTTCGTCGATCCCGGGGTGCTCGAGAAACGCAAGCTGGTCGAGCGCCAGCATCAGCTTATCGGGCGCATGCTGACTGCGAATGCTCTCCAGCAGCCGCTGCGCGTAGGCTTCGCTCTGCTCGCCCTTCGCCAGCATTTGCTGCCGCAGCAAATCGGACTCGCTCTCATCCTCCTCATCCGGTTGGTCCTGATTCTGCAAGGCCATATCCGGAAACATCATCTGCAGCCATCCGAGCAAAGATTGCCATTCCTCCCGCGCGGTGACATCATCCGAACGGCAGCCCAGCAAAAAGCGAAGCATCTTCATCGCTTCGGCGTATCGTTCCGCTTCAAGCAGCCGAGTCAGCTCGTATTGGTAGTACTCGACGGTTTTCGGAAAAAGAATCACGTTTTCATGGGGCAGCGAATTCATCAAGTCACCGCCTTTCCTCGGTACTTTCGTCTTTGAAAGCCAGTGTACCGGAATTTGTTGGCGAAAGCAAAACTTCTATCCGCCATGCAAAAAAGCAGCCGGAGTGCGATCCCCGGCTGCCGTATGTAACAGGCCTATTCCATTTTCATGGCGGCTTGAATCAGCTGCGCTTTAATGTTCGGATTTTGATCGATGAATGCGTACATACGATCGACGGAATCTTTGTTTTTCAAATAGTCGCGCTCATTCTGAATCATTTCGTGCGACCATTCAAGCAGTGCCTTCTCCGCAGCCCCGAGCCGGTTTAAAGCGGTGTGCAGCCCCGTATCCTCGACCAAACGCTCCATCACTTCCTGAGTGACCTTCCCAAGTTTCTTGGTCGTAGCCAGCTTTTTCTCAAATTCGCTGTTTGCTTGTTGGAAAAGCTCCTTGGCTTCTTTATATTCCTTTTGCTGCTCAGACATTGTCCTTTTCAATGTGACGACCACCTTTCATGTTGATCCATTCCACCCTGCCCTCGTCCTAAGGATAGATTGGGACAAAACCAGCCTTTTCTATTCACGGAGAAGTTGGCGGGACCTACCAAGTAATTACTGTTCTATTAGTGTAGCTTGTCCGAAGCCTTTTGTCCAATCTGTACCTGTCAATTTCGGATTGTCGAAACGAAGCGGACAGACATGAACCGCCCCCCGCCCGCATAACCTTTATCATCTTGCTGTCGCCTGCGAAGGCCTAGAAAAGCCGCTCACTTATGAGACCAGAGAGGATGAGACGTATGTGTGGCATAACGGGATGGATTGATTGGAACCGAGATTTAACCCAGCATCCTTCCATTCTTGTCAATATGACGGATACGCTGTCGCTGCGCGGACCGGACGCATCCGGGACGTGGATCACTCCGCGATGCGCACTCGGACACCGGCGCCTTAGCGTTATGGATCCGGCGAACGGCTCCCAACCGATGACGCGCAAATACGGCGACAATACATTCACCGTGGTGTATAACGGAGAGCTTTACAACGCCCCCGAATTGAAGAGGGAGCTGGAAGCGAAAGGCCACCGTTTTACTACGACGTGCGATACGGAGGTGCTGCTCGTTTCGTTTATTGAATGGGGCCGCGCTTGCGTAGACCGTTTTAACGGCATTTTTGCATTCGCAATATGGGAAGACGAGGAACAAACGTTGTTTCTCGCCAGGGACCGGCTCGGCGTCAAGCCGCTGTTCTACTCGCATTCCCCGGGTCGGCTGCTGTTCGGCTCGGAGCCGAAGGCGATTTTGGCGCATCCCGATTTCCCTGCGCAGATCAACGGGGAAGGGCTCGCTGAAATATTCGCCGTCGGACCGGCGCGCACGCCCGGCCACGGGATCTATAAAAATATGCATGAGCTCAAACCCGGCCATCTGATGGTGATGGATGCGAACGGCATTCAAATACGCGCCTATTGGAAGCTGGAAAGCAAGCCGCATGAGGACGACGTGGACACGACGGCGGCCACCGTGCACGATTTGCTGAAAGACACGGTAATCCGCCAGCTGGCGTCCGACGTGCCGATCTGCACCCTGCTGTCGGGAGGTCTCGATTCCAGCGCGTTAACCTCGTTCGCCGCGGCCTATTACAATGAGCAGGACCTCGGTACGCTTCATACGTACTCCATCGATTATGTCGACAACGATAAACACTTCAAGGCGAACGTCTTCCAGCCGAATGCGGACGCCCCGTGGATCAAACGGATGACCGAATACCTGGGCACGGTTCATCATTATAAGGAATTCGATACCCCGGAGCTCGTTGAGTCGCTGAAAACGGTCGTAGCGGCCCGCGATATGCCGGGGATGGCCGACGTCGACGGCTCGCTGTACTTGTTCTGCCGGGAAATCAAGAAGGACGCTACGGTCGCGATATCCGGCGAGGCCGCCGACGAAATCTTCGGCGGGTATCCCTGGTTTCACCGGGAGCAATCGCTTAACGCGGATACGTTCCCTTGGGCGCTGGCCACCCCGGACCGCGTGTCGCTGCTGGCGCCGGACTTCGTGGACTGGGTGAAGCCGGAGCAGTACGTGCATGAGCGCTACCGTCAAGCCTTATCCGAAGTGCCCCGGCTCGCCGGGGAAAACCAGCAACAAAACCGGATGCGCGAGATGTCGTATCTGAACATCACCCGCTTCATGCCGACGCTGCTCGACCGCAAAGACCGGATGAGCATGGCTGTCGGCCTCGAGGTTCGGGTGCCGTTCTGCGACCATCGCCTCGTCGAATACGTCTGGAACATCCCCTGGGAGATCAAAACGTCCGGCGAACGGGAAAAAGGCATTCTGCGCAAGGCGCTTCGCGGCGTGCTGCCGGAAGACGTGCTCGGCCGCAAGAAAAGTCCGTACCCCAAAACGCACAACCCGAACTACTTGGCCGCCGTCCGCAGCTGGGTGCTTGAAATATTGAACGATTCCTCCTCGCCGCTGCTCCAATTCATCGACGTTGCCAAAATCCGCGCGCTCGCGGAGAACGACAACGGCGCCTTCAACCTGCCGTGGTTCGGCCAGTTGATGACGGGTCCGCAGTTGTTCGCCTATTTGGCGCAGGTGGATACGTGGCTGCGTCAGTATAAAGTCGCGATTCGTTGAGGAACACCGACCCGATTGGCGGAAAGCGATGCCGGTCGGCGGGGCGCTCGGGAGGGCCCGGCGCGATGCGCTGGGCGGCAGCTAGCCGCGCCTGTTACGGGCGCGTACTTTTCCAAAAAAGGCGAGTTTCCGCAGCCGCGGGAACTGGCGGAACCGCAACACAAATAGCGGAACCACCGTACCTTATTTCACCCGAAACCGTGCCGGAGCACGGATTTTCGAGAAATAGAGTACCAGAGTTCCGCTATTTGGTATACCCATAAATAAACGGCGAAATAAGGCATCGTAATGCGGCTCTAGCCCTGCTTGTCCATGGCCTGCCACAGCTTGCGCAGCGCTTGCCCCCGGTGGCTGAGCGCGTTCTTCTCTTCCATCGACAGCTCAGCCATCGTGCGGCCGAGCTGCGGGATGTAAAACAGCGGATCGTAGCCGAAGCCGTGTTCGCCTCTCGGCTCCGCCGCAATCGCGCCGTCGCATTCGCCCTCTACCGCCGCAAGGACTGTCCCGTCCGCGTCAACGAACGCCATCGCGCAGACGAACTTCGCGGCGCTGAGCAGCTTCACGCCGCCCGGATTCGCGGCAGCGCCGGCCGTCGCCCCAAGCTGCCCGAGCTCGGCGAGCAGCTTGCGGTTATTCGCCGCGTCGTCGGCCGGTTCACCCGCATAACGCGCCGAGTAGACGCCGGGGGCGCCGTTCAGCCGCTCCACGGCGAGACCCGAATCGTCGGCGACGGCAGGCGCGCCGATAGCCTTCGCTACCGCTCTCGCCTTGATGAGCGCGTTCGCTGCGAACGTTTCGCCGTCCTCCACGATATCCGGAATATCCGGATAATCCCGAAGGCTTCGGACGGCGATTCCTCGTTCACCGAACAGCGCTTGAAATTCCTTCACCTTACCGGCGTTCTTGGTGGCGATGACCACCTCAGGACCGGGAAGCGGCATGCGAATTCCCCCTTATCCGATCTGCGATCGGCCCCAGGGCTTGCTGCTGTTCCGCGATCATCGCCTGGATGCCCGCTTCGGCTAAAGCGAGCAGCTCGTCGAGCTCCTGGCGGGAGAACGGAGCTTCCTCGCCGGTTCCCTGCACTTCGACGAACTTTCCTTGACCGGTCATCACGACATTCATGTCGACCTTGGCTTTCGAATCCTCTTCGTAATTCAGATCGAGGCAGGCGGCGCCTTGAATGATGCCGACGCTGAGCGACCCGAGAAAATCGTTGATCGGAAAGCGACTCAAATTTTTCTCCCGCGATATTTTATCGATCGCGATCGCCATCGCGACGAATGCACCCGTAATCGACGTCGTTCGCGTGCCGCCGTCCGCTTGAATCACGTCGCAGTCAAGCGTAATCGAGCGTTCGCCGAGCGCTTCCAAATTAACGACAGAACGCAAGCTTCGGCCGATCAGACGCTGAATTTCCATCGTGCGGCCTCCCAGCTTGCCTTTGGCCGACTCCCGCTGATTGCGAACCGTCGTAGCCCGGGGCAGCATCGAATATTCCGCCGTCACCCAGCCTCGCCCTTGTCCTTTCATAAAAGGCGGCACCCGTTCCTCAACCGTCGCCGTGCAAATGACCTTGGTGTCTCCGACTTCGATTAATACGGACCCTTCCGCATGTTTATTATAGCCCGTCGTAATCCGGACCGGTCTTGCCTGATCGGCTCTTCTCCCGTCGCTTCTCATGAACTCGTCGAATCCTCCTTTTACTTTAACGTACCCATTGTACCAAACGCTTCCTGGAAAACCAAACGCCTGATGACCGGCCGCGTCAAAGAAAAGCGCCCGATCCCCGAGGCGTCGAAGCTTCCGGAGAGGGCGCGGCTTGCGGCGAAAGCCCTATAATTTATTCGGGTTGACCGTCGAAGGGCGGCTGACCGGCTTGGCATAACTTTGATTGTCGGTTCCGTTGACTTTGGCATCGCCGTTCACGAGAATTTGCACCTTCGTGCCGGTCCCGGCATTTTCGGTAATCGACAGAACGACCGCCTTCAACGCTTCAGCCGGCGCTTTGGCATCCGGTCCGAGCACTTTGTCAGAGAAGTTGACGGTGATCACGTCGGACGACTGACTGACGCCGAGCAGCTCGCTGCCCGCGTTCAAGACGGCTTCAAGCCCTTTGCTTTGATCCGGTCCCGCGATCAGCTGCTGTACGACCGCTTCGGAGATTTGGTCTGTACGTTTAATCAAACGGGTAACCGGCACATAATACGGATACTCTTCTTGGTTTTGGCTCAGGAAGTACAGCGTGACCGGCGTCGTCTGCCCGTACTCAACGCCGTCCGGCTTCTCAATGTTGATGCCCATTGTGCGGGACAGCGGCTCGTCGAGCGGCGTTCCGCCAACCGGCATCTCTTTGATCGCCGTGCCTTCGACCCGGATTTGCACCTTATCGACAGTCGGAAATCCGGTCACGGTCCACGTTACGGCTTCCAATATTTTACGCTCGTCCTGCAGGTTGTAGTCGTTAAAGGCTTTGGAAAAGTCGACAACCGCGAGCTTCTGATCTTTGATAATGTTGATGCCCTTGACCTCGGTGCCTTTGGGCAGCAGCGCGCTGAAGCCCGCAGGCAGACGTCCCTCGGAAGGACCGCCTTCGACCATATACTCGAGCGCTTTCTTCGCTGTGCCTTCGGTTTTCTCCACCTGCAGCGAAATCGGGGCTACGAACCCTCGCTCGTCTTTGGCGTACACGGTCAGCTGCATCGGATTGGCGATCTCCGCGGACGGCTGTACACTCGTCGTTTTCGCTTCTATACCGCTCGGAGGCTGGTCGATGGGCTGCGATTGTTCCTTCGTGTCCAATAACGAGCAGCCTGTCGTCACAACCATGACAAGGCCGGTAACGGCGGCCCACCGGATCCACTTATCCTGTTTCATTTACGTTTCCTCCTTGGTATTGGGGTGTTGTCCGTTTACCTCTATATATACGGGAGGAAGACAAGTTTATGCCTGTACTTTGTCCATTTTGAGCAGAAACTTATTTGCTTCCAAAGTCGCATATTATCTTGATTTAACTAGCCCCCGAAACCTATAATAAAGGAGAGTTTTTCCAAAAAGAGGTGATTCCGATGGAAAACCGTCTCCCCGATTCTTTCACCGACCGTCTATACCGGACAGCCGTTCAGCAATCGCCGGACTGGTTGTGGCTGTTTGATGCAGCCGGAACGCCGATCGGCGTCTCTCCTGCTCACAATGCGGGCGAGCCTTTATATGCCAAGGTATTCGACGGGGATTTACAGGGGCTTCAAAACGCCTGCCAGGTGTTGCTTCAGCAGTCCCAATCCTTTGTCATGATGTTCCGCATCTTCCTGCCCGACGGCAAGCTGCTTTGGCTGGAAGCCAAAGGCTACCCGCTGAACCACGACGGAGCCTGTGGACAAGCCGCTCTATCCGCGAAAGACATCAGCTCCTATAAGCAGCAGGAAGAACGGCTTACTCGTCTTGCCTATCATGATGCGTTAACGGGGCTTCCTAACCGCCGTCTATTTCACGATCGATTCACGCAAGCGCTGCATATTGCGAGGCGCTATCATCATAAACTAGCCCTGTTGTACTTGGATTTGGACGATTTTAAGCGCATCAACGACACCTACGGGCACGCCATCGGCGATGAGCTGCTCGCTACCGCCGCCTCCCGTCTCTCCCATTCCATACGCGAGCCGGATACGATATGCCGGATGGGCGGGGATGAATTCGTTGTGCTGCTGCAGCAGTTCGAACTGCGGGAGGATGTCGCCAAGATCGGAAGGCGCATTGCAGAGGTGCTCAGCCAGCCGTTCGAGCTGAGCGGCCAACAGATCGCGATTACAAGCAGCATCGGAGCTGCTTTCTACCCGGAGGACGCCCCTGACGCCGATTCGCTCCTCCAGTGCGCCGATATCGCCATGTACGCGTCGAAGCAGCAGGGCAAAAACGACTTTCAGTTTTACACGCAGCCCAAAGGAGGATCCGCATGACCTACAGCTTGAACAGTCAACAAGTAGCCGAGGCTTCCAAGCAATGGCTGCAGGAGCGCGGCGTTCGTATCGAAGATATCGCCGAACTTACGTTCTTACTTCAGCAAAATTATTACGACACCTTGACGATCGAAGAATGCCAAACAAGTGTCGAGCAGGTGTTGTCCAAACGCGAGGTGCAGAACGCCATCCTGACCGGCATTCAGCTCGATATTCTCACCGAAGAAGGAAAGCTGCGTTCCCCGTTGCAGGAAATGATCGAGAACGACGAAGGCCTGTACGGCTGCGATGAAATTTTGGCGCTGTCGATCGTCAACGTGTACGGCAGCATCGGATTAACGAACTTCGGGTACATCGACAAGCTGAAGCCCGGCATCGTCCAAACCTTGAACGATAAATCCGGCCCGCACAAGCATACGTTTCTGGACGACATCGTCGGCGCAATCGCCGCCTCGGCCAGCAGCCGCATCGCCCATCGCAAGCAGGAGGAAAAAGAAAAGAAGGGCTTGCTCCCTCCTTCCTGACGAATTGAAAACGGCGCTTTCTCTTTGCGAGAAAGCGCCGTCTTCTTATGCATTCACTTTAAACCCTCCGCCGCTGCCGTTCGAACGAACCCGGTCCACAGTCCCGGCGTTGCGGCATGCGTCCAGCGTAAGATCGTTGCTGTACTGGTACAGGTTGGCTTCATCGAGCGTACGTCCGCGGCTCCATGCATACGTCAACCATATATACGTCACGTCGTCGACCCGGTCCCGGATGTACGTCACCGCGTCGTACGTGCCGTAAATGCCGAGCGGCCAGCTCGCGCCGCCGTTGTCTTGCGCATACTGCCGCATCCGCTGCTGGACGCCTTCGAAATACCGCTCCACATTCGCCAGACGCGAATCTTGCGCCCTCACTTCGAAGTCGACGGCAAAATAAATCGGCGTGCCGGTCGGTTGACCGACGTCCGTTGCCCGTTGAATCGCCCTGCTGCAATCGCTGACCCCGCGCTCATACGTAAAATAGCCGGGGTTATTCGCCGCATCCTGATAAACCGTCACGATCCAAAGGCCGCGCGAAGAAATGAGCTGCGCTTCGCTGCGGGTCAAGTTTTTCCAATCGGAATTGCTGTAATATCTGCCGATAAACGTGATGCCGTTGCTGCGCAAACAGTCGAGCGGCGCCGCCGTCGTAAAAGGGGCCGCGCGGTCGATGCCTTCCGCCATGATGGATCCCTCCCGCAAGTATCGAATCGAACTGCTGCATTCATCCTATGCGCGCAAGGGACAATCGAGCTGAGAAGAACGCCCGTCTTCGCGGTCGGCAGGTACCCGTTACTTCATGGGCGCCAACGTTTCGGCGATGGCTTCAATTTCTTGCGGCGAGACGGATTTTGCCGAGCTTAGCGCCAAATACGTATCGCCGAGCTTCAAGTAGAGCGTAGGCTGCCCGGCGACTGTGACCCATTTGCCCGTGCCGATGTTGAGCTTGACCTCCCGTTCCGATTCGGGCTTGTCCGCCGGTTTGATTTCTTGAGCCGATTCGACAATTTGCATCTTCAAAAAGACAAGCGCGAACGCCTTCTCCATTCCCTGCACCTGGCTCAGTCTATCGTCGGGAGCGCCCTGCTGCGGCAAATAGACGGTTTTGACGCCGAGCTTATTTGCGGTTTCGCGAATAAACTTTTTCTCTTCTTCCAGATAGGAGAGCGGCGTTAATTTAACCGGCTCATTCGGCTGTGCAGCCGTTCCGCCGGGGGCCGTACCGGTCCCGCCCTGGCCGGCTGGAGGCGTTTGACCAGCCGATCCGGGCTGCTGCTCCCCGCCGGTCGCCGGAGCCGGTGCGGTTTGAGCGTTATCCTCCGGCTTCTTTTCGCTTTTCTGGCATGCGGCGAGCAGTGTACCCGCAGTGAGCAGCGCCGCCGCGGCGAGTGCCGCTCTCCGCACCATCTTATTTGTTAGTCGATTCGTCATTGTGTGACACCTCCGCGAATGTGTACGTTCACGTCAAGCTGAATGCTTGCTTTAGCGAACGCCGATCTCCACCGATCCGCCGTCCAAAATCCGGGGTACTGCGAACGCATCGCTTCTCCCCAATTCAACGGATCGATCTCCAGCCTCTGCAGCTGCTCAATCAGCGCTTTCGCCTGCATGTACATCGACCGCTCGTAAGCGGATGCCTCGGCAGCAGTAACGGCGTCCGAAGCGTCAATGCCGTTCACATGCAGGGCGATGCGCAGGCGAGGCCGCTGCAAATCGCCGTTAGCGGCTACGCTTGTCCGGCAGGACACCGACGATACGGACAAGCCCCCGTTCCCGGCTTGCGGCTGTAACGCAGCTTGCGCCGCCCCCGCTCCGAGCGGCTCCTGAAGCGAGCTTCCTCCGCGCAAGCAGACCAGCAGCCGGCTTTGCTGCGGCGGGAGAATGGCGACAAGCTGTTGTTTTTTAAACAGCATCGCTTTCACTGAAACAAGGGGATTTCTTCCAATTTCATTTCCGTCCGTGCCAGTCCCCGTACCGGAAGGATCCAACGCAAAGAAGGGAAGCGCGAGATCGGATTCGTATTCCGGCTTCGCTTCGTACAGCGAGCTGCGAACGACCGCTTGCGGCTCCAGAGCCATTCGACCGAGCGAACCTGCGTCCGGGCGGCGGACGAAAGCTTCCGCCGTCCCTCCGACAACGGCGACGGCCGGCCTGCTGCCTTGTCGAATCCCCATGCGGCGGAACTCGGCCAGCCAAGACGCCGGAATCCCGTGACGGCGCACCCAGGCCTCGCCGATGACCACCACCTGCGGCGGATCTTTCTGCTTCCATCGCATCGCCCCCTCGGCCAGCGAAACGAACGACCGCGCCTCGACATTCGTCACTGCGTTCGCCTGCAGGCCGCTCCCCGCTTGCCCGGGAACCGCTTGCCGCGTGGTCATGCGAATACCGGCGGGGTCTTCGTCCACTCCCGCTAACGTTACGGCAGTGCCGGCGGCTTCCTGCAGCCGGTATGCGGCGTCCTCCGTCCCCCCGCAGCCCGCGCACCCCCATATCAGCAGCAGCGCCGCCGGCAGCAGCAGTCGTCCCGGACGACTGCTCATCCTCCCATCCATCCGGCCGTCCTCCTTCGTCTACATAAACTAGGTATTCCCGATCGTATTATCGGTCGAATACCTACTATTTCCTAGTTTCAGCCTTTTTATGCAGCAATCCCCATCCGCCGAAGGAACGCCGGACGTTCATGAGAAGCTTGGGCCCGGGACAAGGACCTCAAAGAAAATAAAAAAAGCTCCTGATCGGAGCCCTTCAAGGAAGATACCTATTCATGTTTGGGTGGCAGCTTTACTCGCGATACAGAACCTGTCAGCTCCGCTGAAAACTTTATACTTACTGAAATAACTTAAAAAAACACGCCGCTGACGGTTCGGTTTCCGTCCCGGCGTGCTTCCAGCGCGTTTACCTGCCTGTTCAATTGTGCCCGAAAAATACGATGCCGCCCTGCTCTTCAACGCCAGCCCGCTCCGTTTCCCGCAAATAAATCAGATGCGCGATCGTTTCCGATAGCGCGAACCGCAGCTGGTGCAAGCTGAGCGCTTCGCCGAACGTCGCCCGGCATACCGCATAAGCCGTTGCCGGCTCCGTCAAGCAAGCCTGCATCGCCTCCAGGCGCTCGGCGTGATGCGCGATCAGCTCGGTTGCCCGCGCAGCCAGCCGTCCGAACGGCTCGCGATGCCCCGGATACGCAAGGCGAACCTCAAAGCGGCTAATCGTGCGCAAGCTTTCCAAATAACTGGCGAGCGGGTTCTCGTCGATGCCGCCCGGCAAGTAGCTGACGTTCGGCGAAATTTGCGGCAGCACATGATCGCCGCAAAACATTTCTTTCGTCTCCGCCTGATAAAAGCAAAGGTGCCCGGCGGCATGCCCCGGCGTGAGTATCGACGTGTAAGTCCGCTCCCCTAGCCGCATCTCCTCGCCCCCGGACAACACGGTCACCTCGGGCTGTGGCGACACAGCCGGCATGAAGCCGTCCATATGCTCGCGCATCGGCGCCTCGAGCTCGGCCGGCAGCCCATGCCGCCGAAACAGCGCAAGCAGCCGCTCCGTCATCGGCGCGCCCTCGCCCCAAAGCAGGCGCACCTGCTCCAAGCCCGGTTGCGACAGGAACACCTGCGCGTTCGTGCGCTCCTGGAACCAGCCGGCAAGCCCGTAATGGTCCGGATGGTGATGCGTCAGCACGATGCGGTCGATGTGCCGAAAAGATACGCCCAGCTCCGCAAGCGCCGAGGTCCAGACCTCTTCGGCGGCCGTCGTTCGAAGGCCCGGATCGATCAAGGTCCAGCCTGAGGGGCCGGGCAGCAAATAAGCGTTCACCCAGCGCAAAGGAAACGGGAGCGGAACTTTCACCTGCACGACGTCGCCATGCTTCGTCAAGACAGCCGGTTGCCCCGGAACCGGAACGCGGCTACTCATCTCCTTCACCCCTCCTGCCTACAAAGATCATCCGTTTTGCCGATTCTGACTCGTAAGGCGAGGCGTCGTAACCGCCGTATACGGCGTCGACTTTCAAGCCCGCACGGCACAACAGATCCAGGAACGTGTCGAGGTCGATCAGCTTCACCCGTTCCTCGTAGACGCGCGCCTCGTCTGATGTCTGGGCGTTTTCTTCCACCAGCCTGATCGTCTTGCATACGTAACCGTTCTCGATTCGGCGCGTTTCTTCGATGCGAAGCCCGTCTTCCGTCCGCACGGAATGCGGCACCAAATGGGCCCTCACGTATTCCGGGTTGAGGAAATCGACGATAAACCGTCCGCCGGGACGAAGCAGCCTCCAAATTTCCTTCAACACGCGCTCATGTTCGGCATCGTTGTCGAAATAACCGAACGACGTGAACAAGTTCACGACCGCGTCGAAGGGGCCTTCGAGCGGAACTTGCCGCATATCGCCGTGGACCCAGCGCACTTCGCCCTTCTTGTCCAGCTTGCGGGCTTCCCCTAGCAGCACTTCCGACAAATCGACGCCTGTGACCTTGAAACCGAAACCGGTCAAGGCCATTGAATGACGACCCATACCGCAGCATAAATCGAGCACTTCCGATCCTTCCGGCAGCTCCAGCCATTCCATCATGCGCCGGACTTCCTCGTAAGCCCCTTTCATATCGCGGTGTTTGTATACGATTAAATAGTCGTCTCCGAAACTTTTTTTGTACCATTCCGACATAGGACTCTTCTACTCCTTCTTCGCTTACACAGACTACGCCCTATTTTACCAGAATCGTGTTTGTAAAAGCTATGGTTAACCGGAAGGGCCTGTAGTATAATGATTTTCTGTAAAACAGGTCTCCAACCCATGGAGGAATATACGTGAACCGTACACGAATCGAACAAATGATCAACGGGCGGAAATCGAAAGAAATTTATGAGCATATCCGCAAGCACGGCGTCGTCTCGAAAATCGAGCTGTTGGAAAAAAGCGGCCTGACCGGCAGCACGTTGACCCGTACGCTGGAAGAACTGACGAACCAAGGGTTTATTGCCGAAGCCGGCTTCGGCGAGTCGACCGGCGGGCGCAGGCCAATCTTGTATACGATTAATTCCGATTATGCCTATGTGTTCGGACTGGATATATCCCGCATCTACTCCAAGCTGATGCTCTTCGACATGCAAATGAACCGGCTCGAAGCGAAACGCTGGGTCATGACCGAACAGACGACGCCGCAGGTACTTCTGGAAGAAATTGCGGCGGAAGCGGAAGCGATGCTGCTTAAGCGCGGTCTGACCGGGGACCGGGTGCTCGGCATGGGGATCGGCGCGGTCGGACCGCTCGACCGGGAATCCGGCGTTCTGCTGGACCCGCTTCACTTCCCGGCCCCCGGCTGGACCCAAGTGCACGTGACCGAGTTTCTGGAGCAGCGGCTCGGCTTCCCCGTCATGCTGGACAACGGAGCGAACACCGCGCTCATCGGGGAATCATGGTCCGACCGCGGACGCGACTACCGCCACTTGCTCTACGTGCATGTCGGGGTCGGATTGCGCTCGGCAATGATGACCGGCGGTCATGTCGTCTACGGCGCCGTCGACATGGAGGGCTCGATCGGTCAGATGATCATCCAGACGGACGGTCCCCGGCTCTGGGGGCAAGGAAACTACGGCGCGCTGGAATCTTATGTTTCCATCCCCGCGCTCGAACAGCAGGCGCGCTCACGCCTGAAGCAAGGACGCGACAGCGCGCTGCAGCGAATGGAACGGGACCCCGATCTCATTCAATTCGCCCACCTGCAGCAGGCGCTGCAGGAGAACGATCCGCTAACGGTAGAGCTGTTTACCCAGGCAGCGACTTATTTCGGCATCGGCCTGTCCAATTTGCTGAACATTTTGCACCCGGAGAAGGTTATTCTGGGAGGCGCGGTCATTGGCAGCCACCCCGGATTTTTCCACATCGCGACACGCGCAGCGATTCAGCGCACCTATTATTATCCGAAATATCAAGTCGTCTTCAGCCAAGGCTCGCTCGGCGATGACGCGCTTGCCGCCGGAGCCGCCCTGATGGTCATCAACCGGCTGAGCGTTGTATAGGCAGGCGGCCCGAGCCTTTTACCTAAAGGCCCGGCACAGAGCGGCGGCGCTGCCCCGGCTCTTATCCACAAAATGCGACCGATCCGCGCGTTTCATAAACCAAAAAGCTCTGCCCCTCGCGTTCGAGGAGCAGAGCTCATAACGTTCATGCCCGGATGCAGACGCACAGGCTGCATCCATATGCGGCATTATGCCGTTGCTTCGTCTTCCGATGACGGTTCGCCGTACAGCTCTTGGAACAGTTGAACCAATCGTCCGTGCTTGCGAAGCGATTTCTCGTGAATCAAATTCAGCTTGCCGTTATCGAGCAGACCGAATCGTTCGATCAAAAGTTCGTTCTCCTGCGTCCAATCGAAGCCTTCGAAGATGCGCAGACATGTCGTCCAATTTTTCGTATATTGACCGTCTGTGAATAAGTACCGGTGTGCAAACAAGGCGATGCTCTCCTGCATGGCGCGCGCCGACGAGCTGTATTGCGGCAAGCCCGGCTGCTCCGGCATAAGCGGAAGCAGCGTACTGTAGAACTGATGCAAAATTTCGATATACAGGGTCGGATCTTTTTTGATTTTGCGCGCCAGCTCGTAAGACGGCTGCATTTTGCCGGTAAACAGCATCGTCGCCGTCGAGTACAGCCAGCTGAACGACGTAAAGTTTTTGTTGTACGCCGTTAAGTTCGCCCGACGCTCCACCCCGGCCCCCTTCAGGAACATGTTGTGCTCGAGGACCTGCTGAATGACGAGGTTGAGCGGGTCGATCGAATCGAACGAATGACCGAGCTCCTTGCTTACGAGCTGCACCTTCGAGTTGATGTCGCCGAACAGCTGCTTCTCCTCTTCTTCACTCAGTCCGATGTAAATTTGCACCGCCAGCTCGCTCTCCATCAATTCCAGTCTGCGGCGTTCCAGCTGCTCGATCTGACCTTCCAGCAGTTCCAGCTCGGTCGCGGCTTCCGTGTCCTCCGGATTTCTGCGAACCTTGACCTTCAGACCGGACAATTTGCGTTCCAGCCGTCGAGACTCTTTCAGCATTTGCTCATTCACGTAACCGAGCGCCAAAATCCGGTGCTGACCGTCGAGAATGCTCAGCTTCGAACCCGGGCGCAAGCTTAATCCTTCTTCCGTCTTGGCTAAACTGGCCACATCGCGCAGCGACAGCGTCACCGGTCCGAAGAAGACGCGATCGAGCTCCCGCTCCTGCAAGTAATTGGCGATTTTCCGACGCTGGCCCCCGCTCAGCTTACGCTGCACCATCGGGTCGATCGTCGTGTAATTTAACAGATCCTGAACCTGGATCGGAACCGTCGCGAGACCGAAACGGTCGCAAAACGGATGAATTGTCATTTTCAAACGCAAGCCGTCCATTAACCGACATCCTCCTTAGCTTCCTTCTCGTCCTCCATCTCATCTGCCATGTCCGATTCGCGAATCAGGAACAAGTGGTGCTCCTCATAAAAACCTTTCACGTATTGGAAAGCTTTCATAATGCGCGAACGTCTAGGCAGCCGGTCTTTCTCGTCTCCGGAATAAATCGCGTTCCAATCCAAGTGCGGCAAAATGTGAAGCGCATAATCAAGCGCATATTTGTTAAACGTGCCGCTTTTCGTCGCTTCCCCGTGGAAGAACATCGCCAGTGCGATCTGCAGGTTCTCCGACCAGCACAGCTCGCCCTTCTCCGGCTCCGGCAAGTGTCGCAGCATGCCTTCGAAATAATGCTCCGCCACTTTCATCTGGCTTTCGATTTCATGATCCTCGAAGTAGTAGCCATTGCCCCGCGAAGCCGATTTCAGCCTGCCCTCGAACAATCCGATCAAGATTTCGATCAGCAAATGGTACGAGAACAAAAACTCCGGTCCCTTGCCCCGCTCCGTGAACATATCCACCGGAATCCGCTTCATGATCGGCGATTCCTCCACCAGACGCGTGGCGAGGACGTGGTAGAAACGGCGCTGTTCGCGAAGCACAGCCAGATTGCCCCCGATTTTACGCGGAAGCTTGTTGATGTCGGAGAACAGCTGACGCTCCTGTCTGGCGTTGATGTCCAAATAAATCATCGTCGACATCGGGAAGGTGTACAGTTTGCTAAGCTTCTTGCCGATTTCTTCCATCCGGTCGTACTCCCGGCGGTCTTTGGCGCGCGCCATCGCGCTTTGCAGCGTTTCCATCAAACGGCGGAAAGCGGCCAACCGGTGCTGCCCATCCACGACATAGAGCTTCTCGATCGCTTGCAGGCGGTATACACCGGATGCCGGATCATATTCCCCGGCTCCTCGGGCAGACAGGATGATCCCCGGAAAATAAATGCCTTGGCCGTGGTCCAGATACAACATGATATAGTCCATCATCCGGGATAAATTAAGCGGAACGATGGAGCGCTGTACTTCGAGATCCACTTCGTAAATCGCGAACAGCTTGCTCATCGGCAGCGTAGTGGACAACGTCGTTTGACCGAACGTTCGGGAGAGCGTTCCCGGAATTTCGATGAACGACGACGTTTTTTGTACAGCCAACAATTCAGATAAAGATGAGATTTGATCCAAAGCTAAATTCCTCCTTTGCGGGTTCGTTATTAAGAAGCCGTCATGCCTTTCGAATCAAAATGGCAAAAATAGGTTGATATGACTCCATTATACACGTTTTAAGACCTAAACATTCAGCTTATCCCCGAATTGATTCGTTTTTTCACGAAAAAAGTGAATCTCTCCCTCTCGTTCCGCTAGAGTACCCCGGTCGATTCACTAGCTTCTTAGACAAAAAAGCGTCGAACGAGCGGCCGAACGCATACATCCAGACAGACAGCGAATTGCAGCTACTCCCATCATAAAATAAAAACTGTGGCCGATTCAAATACTAACGGCTGACTGTGGAAGTGTAATTTTTGTTATTTTCATATTTTCGACAAATCTGTAGAACGACTCCCCGCGTATATGTTATATATTATTACATATATATGACTTTATAGCGGTCAGGATTTTCGGGGAGGGGTTGGCATGACCATCGGATTTCGCACGATCAAAACGGCGGTTGGCGTCAGCATCGCTATATTGATCGCACAATCGCTGCACTTGTCGTCTTATACGTCGGCCGGGATTTTGGCGCTGCTGTGCATTCAAAAAACAAGAAAACAGTCGTTCACAGCCGTCTGGGAACGGCTCCTCGCCTGCCTCGCAGGAATGGCGATGTCCGGCTTCATGTTTCACTTTTTCGGGCGTCATCCGTTAATTTTCATTCTGCTGTACATGCTGTTCATTCCGGTTTGCGTCAGGTTCAAAATTCAAGGCGGCATCGCCAGCAGCTCCGTCATCATCATGCACATCTATATGAACGGCGCGCTTAACACGTCCTTCGTGCTCAATGAGTTGGCCATCATCGCAATCGGCCTCGGCGTGGCGCTTATCGTCAATTTGTATATGCCGGGCATTGATAAACAAATTTCACAATACAAAGAAGAGATTCATGCCAACATGTCCGCCATCCTCGGCCAATTCGCTAAATATTTAGTCGAAGGTTACGGGCTGTGGGACGGCAAAGAGCTGCTCACGCTCGCCAAGCTGCTCGATAAAGGCAAAAATTTGGCCATTCTCGAAGTGGAAAACAACATGATGCGGAAGGATAATCCGTTTCTGTACTACTTCGAACAAAAGCAGCGGCAGTATCAAATACTCGAACGCATGCTGACGCTCGTCTCGATGCTGGACACCACCCTCGAGCAAGGCGTGCGCATCGGACGCTTGATCGACGAGCTCGGCCGTGACCTTCAAGCGGGGCGAGACCTCGCCTCGTACCATGAGAAGCTGAGAGCGATCCGCGAATACCACAAGCAGCTGCCTCTCCCGGTCACGCGCGCCGAGTTCGAGAACCGGGCAAACTTGTTCTCCTTAGCGAATGAGCTGGAGAAGTTCATTGAAACCATGTAATTCGCGCTCACAAAAGCCTTCTGCTTTGCACAGTCCGGACGGGATGCGCGAAGAGAAGGCTATTTGGCTGGGCTGAACGACTACTTCGCTGCAGAAGCAGCTGTCGCACTTTGTACCTAATCATAACAAATCTTATTGTCGAAAGATAGCTAAAAGTACCTGAGATTCGCCTTCATATCAAGGATTCCGGCTGTGCCCTAAATAAATAAACGCAGTGCGAACATGCTCAGAATGCCAATGAGGACCGTCCCCAGCAGGCTGCGTGTGATCATGGCTGCCGTAAAAGTAAGCAAGGCGGCTACTAACTCCGCTTTATTTATAAAAAACGAAGCCTCCCCTTGCGGTGCGAACAGTTCCTGTCCAATCAACGCAGCCATAATAGCAATCGGAACATGCTTCAACCACTGCAATGCCCAGCTTGGCAATTGAATACGGCTAAGCGCTACAAGGGGAAGAATTCTCGGAATGAAGGTTACAATAGCCGCTCCGATAATAATGAATACGATGTGCCATCTTATTTCCATTTATCCATCACCAATCCTATGGTTGAAGCTAGAACGGTAGCCACGATAACACCTAAGCTTCCGGATGAAATCATGCTCATTCCCACGATAATGAAGATCGCGCTGATTGCGACAACAACGTCTTTCATGATTTGACCGCGGCTTGCCATTTGCAGTACAAGAAGTCCTATAAACATCGCCGGCAAAGCAAAATCAAGACCATACCTCTCCGGATTTGTAATCCATTGTCCAAAATACGCGCCGGCCATATTCGCGACAAACCAGTTCAAGTATGCTGTCACGTTAAGACCGTGCATCCATCTTTCACTGATCCGCTCCTTGCCGGCTGCCCGGGTTAATGCCACTCCGAACGTCTCATCGGTTAGCAGGGAACCTATCCCAATATTTTTCATCGGAGAGAGATGTCGAAAATAAGGCGATAAGGCCGCGCTTAGCAAAATATGGCGGAGATTCACAAAAAAAATCGTAAAGATCATGGCGGTAACGGAATAACTGGCCGTGATCATCCCGGCAAAAATAAATTGTGCGGAACCCGCATAAAGCAGCAAGGACAGAAGAGCGATTTCCGCTAAGCTTAAGCCTGCGGTCTTCTCCACGACGCCTGCGGCGAACCCGATGCTTAAGTACCCGAGCAAAGTAGGAATACAATCCTTTACCCCCTGTATGAACGTATCGTCCTTGGGGGCAGCTGTCGTGTTTGTTTGCATGTGATCTGCTCCATCATCTCATCAGTTTTCAATGCCATATTCTATTAATTATATCATTTTCGCACTCGCCAACCAAAGAGTCCTCCTCATGCGCCCGCAAATTTTCTCCCGATTGACCAGACCTATGATGTTTTTCTCTATTTTTTTTGATATGATTATAGAATGTGTAATTTGTCAGACTAGAAAGCAGGTGTCTAGGAATATGCTTCTGAAGTATGACTCTAGCGGACATTACGTGCGTTCCCGGATGAAGACCGTGTGGTTAATCCTGGGGATATTGCTGGTCGCCGCAAATCTTCGGGCCGCCATCACAGGATTAGGCCCCTTGGTAGATGCGATTCGTTTAGAGACTCATTTATCGAATACGGTAACCGGCATGCTAACCGCTTTGCCGTTACTGGCCTTTGCCGCGCTCTCCCCGGTTGCCCCTAAAATTTCACGCAAAATCGGGATGGAAATGACGCTTTTCCTAAGCATGATCGTGCTAATTGTCGGGATTCTTCTAAGGTCCTATGCTTCGGTCGTCACGCTATTCATGGGTACAATCATCATCGGTCTTGCCATTGCGATCGGAAACGTGCTGCTGCCGGGCCTTGTTAAACGGGATTTTCCCGAGCATGTAGGATTCATGACCGGTGCGTACTCGGTTTCGATGAACGTCTTTGGCGCACTGGCTTCGGGTATCAGCGTCCCCCTTTCGGTGGGGGCAGGACTTGGCTGGCGGGGGTCTCTCGCAAGCTGGGCTGTCTTAGGCGGATTGGCCGCGCTCTTCTGGCTGCCGCAGCTTCGTTCCCGCCAGGCAGCGTCAACTGCGGGCGGCGGCGGCTCCATCTGGCGCTCCTCCCTGGCATGGCAGGTCACCTTGTTCATGGGCTTGCAGTCGTGGCTTTTTTACATTAATGCGGCATGGCTGCCCGAAATTCTGCATAGCCGGGGGATGAGCGTCTCAGCCGCCGGATGGATGCTATCCGCCATGCAGTTTGTAAGCCTGCCGGTTTCATTCATCGTTCCGATTCTCGCCGGGCGCAGTTCCAACCAAAGAGGCATTGTAATCGTAACGGTGCTCTTTCACCTTATTGGATACCTCGGATTGCTTAGCGGGAATACCTCGCTGATCTGGCTTTGGATTATTTGTATTGGGATTGCAGTAGGTTCAAGCATCAGTTTGGCGCTTGCTTTCTTCGGGCTTCGCACGCAGAATGCGCGTCAAGCCGCCGAGCTGTCGGGGATGGCGCAGTCCGTCGGATATTTGCTTGCCGCGTTCGGCCCCGTCCTGTTCGGGTTTCTTCATGACGTGACCAACACTTGGGCAATTCCGTTGTTAATCACTGTGGCGGCCAGTCTTCTGCTGCTGTCCGTGGGCCTCGGGGCCGGACGCAACGCGTATGTGACAGCCGGCAGCAAGAAAGAATCATCATGAGATCAAAGCTTTGTTGGAGCGGATTTACCCGATGATTTAACTGGAGCGTAATCTGAAGCAGGACCTTCGCAATTGCGGAGGTCCTGCTTCAGATTCGTGCGGGGCAGGGGGCCGCCGGCACAAAAATCTTCGCTTGATATTACGGATAAAAGGATTCGTTCTTCAACCAAGTTCCACCCTCATCGGTGCTCCGGTAAAACATCGTTGCCGACCGGAGCGCTCCCCGTGCCGCCTCTTCGACTGAAGCAAACCGATTGTCCGTTGAAACGTACGGGTTGGCATTATCCGCTCCTCTATAATAATGACTTAGTTCATAAAAGTAATGACCGGCTTCATTCTTCAGGATTTTAATTCCGACTTCTTTACCATCAATGCGAGCCTTTAAAGCCTGGACGACCTCGTGAACAGCTTCAATATCAGGATGAAGATTCGCCAGCTCAAATAAATTCAACATCAGGTGCCTCCATTCGTGGATTTTGGTCTGAACGCAGCAGCTCTAATTAATGCTTCAAATGAAAAGGTACAGTCGAAATCGTAACGTCTTTTCGATTTAATCAATAGGCACGAATTAATATACTGGATTGATTATGCAGAAAATTGTGCCACCAACTCCTTGTAATAAATTGCGGAATCATCACCGTTACATAATCCGTCTCGCTGGTTTTCCATTCAATTGTATCGATAAATTTAATTAAAGGTCTCAGTATGCTCCGATAACTGGATTTTAAAATAACAAGCCGAACGCCTGAATTCCACTCCTCCCATTTTTTCTCCATCTTCTGTGCATCATCGTCGTCAAAAGCAACATAAACGGCAATAATGTTCTCTGATATCGACTTGGCATACCCGATCGTATTTAAAACGACCCGATTAACCCCTGCCACCGGGACAACGATCACATTTCCTTTGGTCACTGGCGTCTCTGCTTTCGGATCAATCCGCAGTTCATTAGCCATATTCAGGTAATGCTTGTGGATACGAATAAAGAAATAGATAACAACCGGAAGGAAAAGGAATGTGATCCATACTTGTGAAAATTTTGTAATCAAAAAGATTAAGCAGATGGAGAACGTTGTGATCATTCCGATTGTATTGATTAAAAAGCTGATAGCCCAACCCTTCGGTTTCATTTTCCACCAGCGGCGCATCATTCCTGTTTGGGACAAGGTAAACGGAATAAACACGCCTAAAGCATACAAAGGAATCAGGCCTTCCGTATGTCCCTGAGCAATAACAATTAAAATAGCCGATAAAACACCGAGTACGATGATCCCGTTTGAAAACCCGAGTCGATCCCCTCTGGCGGTAAACATACGGGGCATAAATTTGTCTTTTGCCATCATGTAGGCAAGCAGCGGAAATGCGGCATAGGCTGTATTCGCAGCGAGAAATAAGATCAAAGCCGTAGAAGCTTGTATGGCATAATACATGGGCCCCCGGCCAAACGTGGAAGCGGCGATTTGGGAAACGACGGTTTCTTCAGGTCTCGGTGTAATGCCATAGGTATAGGCTAGAAAACTAATCCCCATAAATAAGCTGCCTAAAATAAGTCCCATCATCATCAGGGTTCTTGCCGCATTTTTCTCCGCCGGTGCCTTGAAGTTAGGTATTGCATTAGATACGGCCTCAACCCCGGTCAATGCGGAACAGCCGGAACTGAAAGCCTTAAGGAGTATAAATAAACTAATTCCCGAGATTGCCATATCATGAGTTTGGGGCGCTGCAGAAACACCGCCTGCAGCATATTTATATAACCCGCTCAGGATAAGAAGCACAATTAGAGTGACAAACAGGTAAACCGGATAAGCAAGGATAGAAGCCGATTCCGTGATTCCCCGTAAATTCATGATGGTCAAAAAAGCAATCATCACAATAGCAATGAGAACACGATGGTCGTGAAGGCCAGGGAAAGCGGATGTGATCGCATCGGTTCCAGCAGAAATACTAACAGCCACAGTTAAAATATAATCAACTAATAAGGATCCCCCTGCTAATAAACCGACAGGCACCCCCAGATTCTCCTTCGATACGATGTATGCCCCGCCCCCCGTCGGATAAGCATATATGGTTTGGCGATAGGAAAGAATTAAAATCGTTAATAACCCTAATACAGCAATGGAAATCGGAATGGAATACCATAATGCCACAAAACCTACTGTCATTAAAACCAGCAATATTTGTTCCGTGCCGTAAGCAACAGAAGACAGTGCATCCGATGATAATACGGCAAGAGCCTTAAATTTGCTCAACTTCTCTTCCGCGAGTTCTTCGGATTTCAAAGGACGACCGATTAAGAACCGTTTCAAAGCAGACATCATCTTGAATGCTTCCCCCTTTTGAAGCCGATTCTCTGCTTCATGATTTGGATATTTTACCCGATGTTGCTGTGTTTTTATCCACATTAAATATCAACTCCTAAAGTCACAAACGGTTGTACATCTTCAAATCCTAAAGAGACATAAAAAAAGAAGCCTGACAGAAGAGGACTCTTCTCGCGGCTTCCTGGGTACGGCAAAAAAACCGTATCTTTCGCACGACAAAATCGCCTCTCTTTTTACGCTTACGAGGTTAGCTGACGGATTCGGACGTAAGAGTCGCCCTATTCTAAGCAAATGTACAAATGTACGGGATTGCTTTAGAAATTCACCCCAAAGTAATAAGCGGTGTAACAACCTTGCCCATTACCGAATGGTTCCCCCGATCCCCTAAAGGACTCAGCGATAAAGACGCATTTCATTTTTGATATCCCGGTTTTTGGCAATAAAAAGCCACAGAGGCGCTTCCCCTGTGGTCACGTTAGACGATCACAGTTTCCCCATCTCCTCCACACAACGCTTACGAGGTTAGCTGACGGATTCGGGTGGTGAGAGTTGCACCCTACCTCGGACAAAAACACTACCGATGTTTGTGTCCAAGGATTCACCCCTTCAAACTTTGATTTTTGGCTCTCACACCAATAAGCAAAGCTCGAGTTTGGTTCCCCCGCTTTCCCAAAGGGAAATTAAGCGAATTAGAATTAGAAACGTTATTTTGTTTTCATGAGTTGTATCATACGCTTATTCAAAAAAGCTGTAAAACAGATGAAATCAAGATATTAGACATCGTTTTGATAAAACGACGCGTGATACCGCTTACATATCATGCGGTCTTTTATTTCATGCTTTTTACTCGATGAATCGCGTTTTTTCTTTTCCCCAACAACCAAAAAGCCTTCATCTCACGATCCCTCTTATAGAGGAAACGTAAAAAGAAGGCTTGATTAGGGGGGCGACAGCTAAGAAATCTGCACACCTTTTTTAAGTGATTTAAAGTCGATGTTCGAGTTTAAGAGCAACGGCAGTATCTTCATGCTGCTTACCATCGGAGCAAGACACTGTCGGCAAATCGGCTGACATTCAAAGGCAAAGTTGTCACGAATCCAACCCTTACAGTCTTCATTTTCACATGACCAAATCATCGTATTTTCCGTAGGGATATCCTCTAACAATTTTTTCCGAAAATACATGATGAACCCCTCCTTATGATCCAAAAGAAAAGCTGCCCTCCATATTTGTTAGGGCAGCTTGCTTTGGGTTTTACAGCTTTACAACATTTTCGGCTTGCGGACCGCGATTTCCTTGTACGACATTGAATTCAACACGTTGACCTTCATCTAACGATTTGAAACCATCGCCTGTGATTGCACTGAAATGCACGAACACGTCGTTGCCGCCTTCCACTTCGATAAAACCAAAACCTTTTTCAGCATTAAACCATTTCACTGTACCTGTTTGCATAATATGACCTCCAAATTTTTATTTAACATGTACTTTTTATTTTTGGAAACAAATAAAAAATTCACACATTGAAAAAGGTACCATCGCACAAATGATAACCCTTTGCAATATGTGAATCAAGGTTTCAAATATATGATTAAAGTAATCATACCACACTCAAACGCAAAGGGCAAGTTTTTCTCTCCTCCACAAACCAAAAAGCCCTCGTCTTACGATTCTCCGCAAAGAAGAACCGTAAAAAGAAGACTTTGTTAGGTCCATTGGATTTCCTCAGATCTGCAGCTCCCCAAGCTTAATCAGCTCGACAACCGCTTGCGAACGCCCTTTTACATTTAATTTCTGCATGACGTTGGAGATATGGTTGCGTACGGTTTTCTCACTGATAAACAGCTGCTGCGCGATATCTTTCGTCGTTTTGTCCTGCACCAGCAGTTCAAATACTTCGCGTTCGCGATTGGTGAGTAAAAATTTACTTTTGTGATCGCTGCCCTTCAAATGTCACCCCTCCTTGCCCGGGTTTTTGTATCAATACAAGGTCTAGGGATACAGTCAAATTCAGTTTATGAAGGGTCACGTATACTGGTGCGGCAACCGTCCAAAAATGGGCGAGACGATGAGGCATCGCAGCTATTGGCGGGGAATCCGCCAGGGTACGGTTTTCCGGCATACGGTTATGAATGCAGGCGGCATGTTATAAGGCTGATGAATAAAGACGAGTTGTTCCTGCACAGCCGAGCCTATATTCATAAACATGTCCATCCTCTCTGGTCTGTTACATCTTAAGATACCCAACATGGAATGGATCTACTGAAGTGCCGCTATGGATCAGGCTTGTCCGTTCGCTTGCGCTTTCACGACAGCCGTGCAATATTTGCAGCGAATCGCTTTCTTCGGGATCTCGGATAAACATTCCGGGCATTCCTGCAAGCCGGCTTTCGGATCGGGCTTTGCCTCCTCCTTCTTGCGCAGTCGGTTCAATTGCTTCACGGCAATGAAGATGACGAACGAAATGATCAGAAAATCAAGCATTGTGCTGATAAACAAGCCGTAGTTTAACGTCGGCGCCGACGCTTTCTTGGCATCTTCCAGCGTAGCGAAAGACCGGCCGTCCAGACTGATGAACAAGTCCTGGAATTTTACACGGCCCAGCAGCAGGCCGATCGGGGGCATAACCAAATCGTTGACGATGGACGTGACCACCTTGCCGAAGGCGCCGCCGACAATAACCCCGATCGCCAAATCAATCATATTGCCCTTCATGGCAAACTCTTTAAATTCTTTCCAGACCGTTGCTTTCATCTCGTTCAAACCTCCGTTTTTTTATTAGTTTATAACAACAAACAAGCTCCCGCAAAGTTTGTGCTTTGCTGGAGCTTGCTCTGGTTTGGTTATTTAGAGATAAACATCTGTGTGAACATTTTGCCGCACGGACCGCCGTCGACGATGCCGACGCCGATGTGCGTGAAATCGTTACTCAATATGTTGGCGCGGTGTCCGGACGAATTCATCAGCGCTTGGTGTGCCGCCTCTACCCCTTTGTTGCAGGCGATATTCTCGGCGGCGTTGCGGTAGCTGATGCCGAACTGCTTCATCATATCGAAGGGCGAGCCATACGTCGGGGACTGGTGGGAAAAATAATTTTTATCCACCATATCCTGACTTTTCAACTTCGCCACATGGGACAACTGCGGATCGACAGTCAACGCCGGTAAGCCGGCCTGGGTACGCGCCCCATTGACCAAGTCGATCATCTGCTGCTCCTCCGCGCTAAGCTTGTTGTCGCTTGGCGACTGCGGATTCGGAGCCGGAGCCGGGGTTGGCGTTGGCGTCGGAGCGGGCGCAGGCTTCTTCGGAATTTTCAAATTACCGTAAGCCCATAGGATCGATTGCAGCGTCTTATCGTCGACCGCCCCCGTTACCGGAAGGCCGTACGCCTTCTGGAACCTCTTGACCCCGTTCTCCGTGACGGGTCCGTAATAACCCGATATGGAGCCGGAGAAATAACCGAGCGACTTCAACATCCCTTGCACAGCGTAAACATCTGGTCCTTGGGCGCCTTTGCCGAAGGCGAACACCGTTCCTGAGACGGCAAAGCTAAGCAGCAGAGCGATCGTAAGCAGCAGTGTTGTTTTCTTCGTTCGTAATCGGTTAAACATGTGAATTTATTCCTCCTGAACAGAAGTGAGATGGGGCTGATCGATTGCCTACTTCCAGCATCCCCCGACGATTGCAATATTATGAACGGATATTCGGCCGGTTTCTCCACGCTTGCCGAAGCAGGCAGCAGGCGGAATCCGTGGAGCCGCGATCCGGTGAAGCGGAGCGGTATCGGCCGATCTGACGGACCGTATAAGCATGGGTTGTAGGGGAATGCGCGGATGCCGCAGGAGAAAGCGCCGCCGTTCTGCCGACAACGCAAAAAGCCTGCTTCTCCCGGAAGGAAGAAGCAGGCTTACCGCGAATCGGAAGTTCGCTTATTTCTTGCGCACCAGTGAAACAAGCAGAGACGCTGCGCTCAGCACAACGGCTGCGATCGATAAGTAAAGCGGCGTGTTCGATGCCCCGTCAGTCGAAGCTGCGGCTGGCGAATCGCCCGCTGACGGCGCTGCGGTATGTCCGTGGCTATCGGCTGCCGCACCTGCCGGCTTCGCATTCACCTTCGTCACGGAAGCCGGCTTGTCCGAACCTTCGGCGCCGACCCATTCGACTACGCTGCCGTCTTTATAAGTCTGATACGCCTTCCACGTAATCGCGGTAGCCGTATCGGCGACTTTGCCCTGCATGTAAAATTCGCCGAATTCCGTCGGTCCAAGGCCTTCTCCGGTTGCCGTCCAGATGACGCCGCTGATTTTATCGCCTTCTTTGGTCAGCTCGTACTTCCAGCCGGGCTTCGGCTCGAAGCGGGAAACGGTTACCGCGTCCAGCGGAAATTTCACTTCAACCTTTACGGTCGGTTCGTTTTTTTCCGACGGTACGCGGACAGTGAATTTCTCATAGCTTCCCTGTGTCGTTTCTTTCGGTTGCACGGTCACGTGAGCGCTTGCTAAGCCCGACAACAAGAGAGATAAAAGCAGGACGAGTCCAAACGTGAATGGCAGCTTTTTCATTTCCAAATTATCCCCTTCCCTGGTTACAGCGATCAGTATTTCCATTCGTAATATATCGTAAACCGCTGCTTGGAAGAATGACTCAACCGGGCTATTTTTCGTTGTCTTTTTGGACGTTTTGTGACTGAGCGCATTCGGGCATGTCGCCTGCCGCTTCTCGCGCTTACTCCGGCCAATCAGAGTTGACTTTCCTGGGCCAACCGCACCACCCGCTGCCCGCCTTCCGCCAGCATCGATCGGATGAACGGCAGCTGTTTGCGATAATGTTTACGCCAGCTTTGCGCCGGGCTCGAGGCATTGGCGGCATGGCACAAGAAGAACAAGCTGACTCTGGCTGCCGCGATGGGCATAATGGCTGCTTCCTCCTCGGTCAACTTCCCGTAGCCCCGGAGAAAACAACGATCAAACGTATCCGCATGCTCGGGAAGCAGCAAGTTAATGACCCACAGCGCATAGGCGATGTCTTGAACACGCTGTCCCTGCTGCATAAAATCAAAATCCATCACGAGGCAAACGCGGTCTTCCGCATAACACTGATTCCAAAAATGCCAATCGCCGTGAAGCGTCGTGCAAGGCAAGCCGCTTGCGGCATCCCCCCACTGATCCAGCACCCGCCGGGTCAGCTTCTCGGCCTCGGCCCGTTCATCCGCCGGTATACCGGACAAGCTGCGCATCCGCTCAAGCGCTTCCGTATAATAGGCCGCATCGGCATAGAACGACCACGAAGGACGGGGGCCTGCCGGAACTTGGACAAGCGATTCGTGAAACGCTCTTAACATGCGGGCGCTCTCAAAAACCTGCGCTTCTCTGCATTGAAACGAATCCGCGCTTACGAACGGAGTCACCTGTACCAGTTTTTCCTTATATCGGATAAACGGATCGCCTCCCACCGCCGTCAACGGGCACGCAGCGGGAATGCCGTTCGCACGCAGAAGCGCAATTGCCTGCCGGGCATGCCCCAAATGCTCCGGAGCGGCAGAGCGGTTCAGCACCCGGACCGCAAAGGTTCCGTCGGACGTTGTCATTTTCATGTTCACATTGAATGAACCGCCCAGCATACCGTCAAATCGGATGAATCTGCCCAATTGGAATCGCTCGCATACGAACTCCAGCAGCGCGTCGTCGAACGGTTTAGAAGGTTGGGAGCTTTCCATAGCGTTCACTCCTTGACTTGGAATAGGTGACCCCAAATGCTTCACCTCATAACCACTGCCAAACTTATTGGTACTACACTATATTCGCCTTCTGCAAAATTTTAATAGGATATATGCGTATTTAATAAAATTTACAGCCTATCCACGAATGCACCTATCATTCCCAATCCATGAGACATATGCATGAGTATAGGTACGCCCCATCCTGATTGGAGGTGAAGTCTTGAAAAAAAGCAGACGCGCGTTACCTAAAAAATCCGTAATTCCGCTCAAAAAAAGAACGGCGTACAACGAAAGCACGAGTCCGAAGTCATATGCCGGAATCCGAAAACGGCGGGCTAAGGCGGGCCCGCTCCGTTTGATTCTTCCCAGATCCGGGCTGGAATTCCCCGCTCCCCCCCTTCAGGTTCTGATGGTACTCGATCAGTTGAATATCGGCGGGACGGAAACCTATACGCTGTCTCTAACGAGAGAACTGCTTCGAAAAGGAGCCTCCGTCTTGATCGCCGCCAAAAAAGGAAAGCTGCTGGAGCCATTCCTGGGGCTCGGCTGCCCGGTATACGAGATTGATTTCGTCGGGGACGACTACGAGCGGGATGAGGCCAATCGCAGCGCCCACATGGCCATGCTTCAATCGATTATTCGAACGGAGAAGATCGATCTCGTCCATGCCCATCAAGTTCCCTCCGGGATCGTAGCCCTGGAGGCGGCTCGAACGCTGCGGGTGCCGTTCCTGTTTACGGTCCACGGCACTTACTATGATCCCGCATTTTTAAGCGTTCTAAGAAGAAGCGCGACCGTAACCTGTGTCAGTCCCGCCGTCTTGCGCATGCTTCAGAACGCGGGGATCCAGGCCTTTGTCGTTCCGAACGGCGTCGACCCATCGGAGTACCATCCCCTGGACACCGCTTACCGCTCTTATCTCAGGCGTAAATTAGGGCTTCCGCAGCAAGCCCCGGTCGTCATGTATGCAAGCCGCCTGTCGTGGGAAAAAGCGGACATTTGCGAAGAAACCATTCATGCTTTGACTCTGATGAAGCAAACCGACTACCCCGACCTGCAGCTGCTTATCGTGGGCGGCGGTAAGAAACAAGACGAAATCCAACAGATCGTCGAAAGCAAAAACGAACAAACGCAATCCCCGTTCATTCACTATGCCGGCGAGATTTTGAATATGAACGCCTATTATTCCATTAGTGATTGTGTCATCGGAACGGGAAGAATCTCGCTGGAGGCCATGTCATGCGAGCGCCCGCTTATTGCCGTAGGCAGCAAAGGCTTTTGCGGTCTCGTGAAACCGCAGCGGTACGAACAGATATGGAACTGTTGGTTCGGCGATCATGACGCCGATCTCCCCTTAACGCAAACCTTATTGACGGAACACGTGAGAAAAGCGCTGCATGAAGATCGGACGGACATCGTCCGGAACGTGCGGTCCGGAAGGTCGTTCGTGATCGACCGTTTCCATATTTCACAAACTACGGATAAGCTGATCGACGTGTACGCGCACATGCTCAAATCGAGGAAAGATGCCCGAATTTCCGATTTGTCGTGAATACATGTCGAATCGCTGAACTTGATGATGGAGTGATGACGTTGGAAGAGTACAGAATCGGTCCATGGGACCATCTGGAAGGTACAGTTGACCCGGGGATTGTCTTGGAACAATATGTTCCGCCCGAGCTGGAAGCGATCGCTTGGAAAGTCGCCGAGCTTTACGAGATGAAGGTCTCGGATATGACGCTTGTCACTTCGAAGCCTGACAAAGGCGGCGCTATCTGGAAAATGAATACCGATCGTGGTCCGCGCAGTATTAAGGTGCTCCACCGCGAACCGAAACGGAGCCTGTTCAGCGTCGGCTCACAGGAGTACTTGGTGAATCAGGGGGCACGGGTTCCGTCCTTGATTCGGACGAAGGATGATCGGCTTTATGTAGAGGCCGGCGGTAAGCTGTGGATCGTCACGGAGTGGATCGAGTCGCTCGTTCAGGCGTCCAAAATCGATTTGGAAGGCGCAGCCCAGCTATGCACAGGGCTTGGCGAATTCCACAAACTGTCGCAGGGCTACATTCCGCCGTTCGGCGCTGCGCGTTCGACCCGGCTGCCGAGATGGCCGAAATATTACGAGAAAATTATTGCCAAAATCGGCTGGTTTCGAGATATCGCCCAAGCGTACCCGGAACTGTCCGCCAGCTCCCGGTTGTTGTCAATCGTTGACGATTACGACCGGCAGGCCCGGGAGATTTATGAGAAGTTTAAACTGTCGTCCTATCCCCGGATGGCAGCCATGGGCGATCCCCATTGGGGCTTGGCCCACCAGGATTACGGTTGGTCAAACGGGCAGATGGGTCCTGGCGGGATTTGGATTATCGACTTGGACGGCGTGGCGTATGACCTGCCGATCCGCGATTTGCGCAAGCTGATCACCAGCACGATGGATGATATGGGAGTGTGGGATTTAACCTGGATTCGCGGCATGATTGAAGCTTACCATCAAGCCAATCCGATCGACCGTGAAACCTTCGAGCTGCTGTGGCTTGATATGGCGTTTCCGAATGAATTTTATAAACATGTAAAAGAAATCGTTTATCAGCCGACCCTATTCATGGAGACGGAATTGAACGGCATTTTGGACCGGGTTCTGATTGCCGAGAGCACCAAATGGCAGGCGCTGGCCGAGCTGGAGCAGGACAAAGCGAATTACGTCCCTGGCCATTATCCGGAGCAGGAAGCGGCTGTGCTGCTGCCTGTCGAACGGACAGAGCGCGTGCTGGAAGGCCAAGAGCTTCCCATGCCGGAACTGCTCCCGCCCGCTGCCATGGTCGAACCGGTTACGACCCAGCCAAATATCATTCCTATCAGCCCGATGGAGCCGGTCGCCGTTTTGCCTCTTATCGAAACAGGTCAACCGGCTCGACGAATCGCAGCGTCGCGTCCTCGACGTACCGCGAAGGACAAATCGCAACGTCGAAACGCGAAGGCCCTGCCGCCAAAGCGAAATACGAAGACCCGACCGGCTCGTCAAGACGTGAAGGTCCTACCGTTTGCTCGGGACACGAAGGCCCAACCGGCTGCACAAGACGCAAAGGCTCTACCGGTTGCTCAAGACGCGAAGGCCCAACCGGCTGCGAAACGCAGAAGGAAGCCGGCCAGCTCCCAGAAAAGGTCTGCAGCGAAAAAAAGCGTACTGAAAAAGCAAGCTGCAAAGAAACGAAGCGTCCAAAAAAGCGCCTCCCTGCTTAAACCGGCCGTACGCGTAACACCGCCCAAACGCCGGACGAAACCTGACCGCTCGAAGCAGGCCCTGAAGCTCGCACCCAAACAGAAACAAAAAACAAGCCAAACGAAGAAGCCCGCCGGCGTCTTCAACCCGAATAAAAATAGGGCCGGGAAAACGACTCGCGTTCGGAAACCCGCCGCCGCCAATAATCGAAAGGCAGCTAGGCGGTAACGGACATTTTGAGACAGGATGGTGAGCTAAGAGTGAATGTATTGATGATTTGCACGGAAAAACTGCCTGTACCGAACATCCGAGGCGGAGCGATTCAAACGTACATCGTCGGAGTGGCCGGTTTATTGAATAAGCACCACAACCTTACGATTCTCGGACGAACGGACCCCGAATTACCGAATGACGAAGTGGTCAACGGAGTCCGTTATGTCCGTGTCCCTTCCGATGGCCTACTGGAGGTATACGCCGAAGGTGTGCTGGACTTCGTTTCAAGATTCGGCGGGAACTATGATCTGATTCATATATTTAATCGGCCGAAGCTTGTATTGCCCGTAAGGAAGGCAGCGCCCAGCGCCAGAATCGTATTAAGCATGCACAACGATATGTTTAACTCCGCCAAAATTCATCCCAGCGAAGGCGCCGCCGTCGTCGAAGTGACGGAGCGTATCATCACGATCAGCAACTATATCGGAAATGAGATTGCCGCTCTTTTTCCAAATGCGAGGGCTAAAGTGAAGACGGTTTATTCCGGAGTCGATTTAAACCGGTTTTCCCCTTGGTCGGAATCGGAATCGTCGCATCGCGATAGAGAGACGATCCGGTCCGAATACGGACTCGGATCTAAAAAAGTAATTTTGTTCGTTGGCCGGTTATCACGAAATAAAGGTCCGCATGTTTTGGTGAAGGCGATGTCCCAGCTCTCGCATAAGGATGCTGCGCTTGTCGTTGTCGGAGGTGCCTGGTACAGCGACAACTCGATCAGCGATTATATCGCTTACGTACGGGCGCTTGCCGAAAAATCACCGATACCCGTCATTACGACCGGTTATGTGGAAGCTCACGACGTACACCGCTGGTTTAATGCGGGAGATGTGTTTGTGTGCACCTCGCTGTGGCAGGAACCGCTGGCCAGAGTTCATTACGAAGCGATGGCAGCCGGGCTACCGTTTCTTACTACGGCAAGGGGGGGCAATCCCGAGATCGCAGCCGATCCGTTCGGCAAGCTTATTCAGAACCCGGAAGATCCGGCCGAATATGCCCAGAAGCTGAATGTGCTGTTATCGGATCTGCAATCGGCTCGTCGTCACGGACTCCAAGGCCGCCGTTTTGTCGAGAAGGGCTTTACTTGGGACCGGGTGGCCAGGGACATCTTAACCGTCTGGCAGCCGTAACCATGACGCTCTCCCTATCCGCCATGCAAGCTGAGCTTGCATGGCGGAGGACCGGAGGTTTGGCTGCAGCGCGCGTCCGAGCCACGAAACACTTATAGCCTCATTCATAAACGGTCTCTATGGACCGTAAATAAAAGAGGCCTGCAGGCAGGAGGCTTGTTCGATTTATTGGGCTGCGCGATTGGAGAGACGGGCGAGTGGCGCTGCTTGCCCGTCCCTCCAATCGCGCAGCAGCGGAAAAGAGTGGATCGTTTCAAGACGAAATTACAGCAGGTTAGTCAGTTTCGTCCTCATCTTCATCTTCATCTTCATCTTCGTCCCCGTCTTCTTCTTCGTCTTCATCTTCATCTTCATCTTCATCTTCGTCCCCGTCTTCTTCTTCGTCTCCGTCTTCATCTTCGTCCCCGTCTTCTTCTTCTTCTTCGTCTCCGTCTTCATCTTCATCTTCGTCTTCGTCTTCGTCCCCGTCTTCATCTTCATCTTCGTCCCCGTCTTCATCTTCATCTTCGTCCCCGTCTTCATCTTCGTCCCCGTCTTCGTCTTCATCTTCGTCCCCGTCTTCATCTTCGTCCCCGTCTTCGTCTTCGTCTTCGTCTTCATCTTCATCTTCATCTTCGTCTTCGTCTTCGTCTACGTCTCCGTCTTCGTCTTCATCTTCGTCGTCATCTTCATCTTCATCTTCATCTTCGTCTTCGTCTTCGTCGTCTTCGTCGTCGTCGTCTTCGTCGTCATCGTCGTCGTCGTCTTCGTCGTCATCGTCGTCGTCATCGTCGTCATCGTCGTCGTCCAATTCTAACTTTTCTGTTTCGCCGTCAGCCATCTCCACTTCTATTTCTTCAACTTCCTCCCAGTCCACTTTGCTCATCAAAGCAGATACCCCTTCGTCCAAGGAGTAATTGATCTTATCGCCGTTCGCAAACTCAATTTCAACTTCAGCAGCATCAGGGTAGGCAGCCAGCCACTGCTTCACTTTTTCGGTTTTAGACAAAACAACCATTCCTCTCCATGTTCGTCTCGAAACTTTTTTGGTTAGTTTCACTGTATACTATGATCTCGTAGATGCAATGTATAGGCTAGTTATAGAAGACGAAAGCGGATATTTACCAACTTATTGTTATTTACACAACAAATGCACATACACACATATTTAGGTGCTCATCCGCGAATACCCTTACGGGGTATAGATGCTTTACATAACATTTATAATAAAGCACCTAAGTCACAAGGAGTAAAACCATACGGAGCAAGAAAAAAAAGAATAAACCCGAGCAATTTGGGGATCACCAAATTGCTCGAAATTTGTATCATGCTGGAGGGACGGGCAAATGAACATTTTGATTGTAGGCATGGGTTATGTCGGCGTCACGACCGGACTCATCTTGGCTGAGCTCGGTTGGAAGGTAACCGGATTCGATACGAACGAGGCCAAGCTGAACCGTCTGGCCGTAGGAACCCTGCCCTTCTACGAGCCCGGCTTGGACGTTCTGCTTGAAGAACACAGCCGTGCAGGAAGCATCTCGTTTACCTCCGATTTTGAAACCGCCCTGCGGGAGCATCCGATCATTTTTTTATGCGTCGGCACTCCGTCCCGGCCTGATGGAAGCGCCGATCTGCAGTTTATACGGCAGGCTGCCGAACAGATCGGTTCCCTGATGACGGAATACAAGCTCGTAGTTATTAAAAGCACCGTTCCCGTAGGCACGAACGAACAGGTTGTCCGGTGGATCGGCGAGGCGCAGCGGGAGCCGGTTTCGTTCGATGTGATATCCAACCCGGAGTTTTTGCGAGAGGGCAGCGCTCTGCACGATGCGCTCCATCCCGACCGCGTCGTAATCGGCAGTACGAACAAGCAAGCGACCGCAATCATCACCGCTTTATACAAAGATATGACTTGTCCCCTGATTGTCACCAAGCCGCAAACCGCGGAGATGATCAAATATGCGGCAAACGCTTTTTTGGCGACGAAAATCTCCTTCATCAACGAGCTTTCAAGGCTCTGCGACCGGCTCGGGGTTTCCGTTACTGATGTGGCTCATGGGATGGGAACCGACCCTCGCATCGGACCGCACTTTCTAAGGGCAGGCATTGGCTTCGGCGGATCCTGTTTTCCCAAAGACATTCAAGCGCTGCTGTATACCGCAAAAGAGCATGGCAGCGAGATGACGCTGCTGAACAGCGTCGTCGCCGTGAACCAAACGCAAATCTCTTACGCCGTGCATAATTGGGAAAGAACCTTCGGATCCTTTCGCAATAAAACCGTAGCCCTGCTAGGTCTGTCCTTCAAGCCTGAAACAGACGATCAGCGTGAATCCCCGGCACTTTCCGTTCTGAAGCACCTGATGGAAGAGAAAGCCATCGTTCGCGTACATGACCCTGTCTCCAAGCTGCCGGCCGACATGGCATCCGACCGCGTCCGCCAGTTCGAGACGCTGGAAGATACGGTCGCCGCTTGTGACGCTGTCATCCTTTGCACGGAGTGGAAGCAGTATACGACGGCAGATTGGGGCCTGCTGAAAGAAAGCATGAGGCAGCATTACTTTCTTGACGGAAGAAATGCGCTGGACGGTAAGCGGATGAGCTCTCTGGGGTTTAGCTACCGATGCCTCGGAAATCCGTGAGGAGAGATGACGCTATGAAAATATTAGTGACCGGAGCGGCCGGATTTATCGGCTCCCATCTATGCGAGAGGCTGCTTCAAGATGAGCGTGTCGAGGTAATCGGCCTGGACGCTTTCGTTCCTTCGGCGTCCCCCATATGGATGAGGGAAAGAAATTTACACGCATTGCTCCGGCATCCGCGCTTTACTTTGGTCAAGATCGATTTGCGTACCGTCAGCTGGGATCAGCTTCTCCCTAACGTCGATATCGTCTTCCACCTGGCGGGAATGCCTGGCGTACGGTCAAGCTGGGGGGAAGATTTCAAAACCTACATTGCCCACAATATCGCAGCGACGCAGCGATTGCTGGAAGGGTGCAAACGGTATAGCATCCGCAAATTTATTTATGCTTCCACCTCGTCGGTTTATGGCCAGAAGACGGGACCGGTTGTGGAATCAGCCGTCGTGGAGCCGCTGTCTCCGTACGGCGTCAGCAAATTAACGGGGGAGCATCTGTGCAAGGTGTATGCTTATAATGAACAACTGCCCTTGGTCATTCTCAGATTTTTCACGGTATACGGACCCAGACAGCGTACAGACATGGCTTTCCATCGGTTTATTCGGCGCATGCTGGAGAACAAGCCGATCCCGCTATATGGAGACGGGCGCCAATCTCGCGATTTCACCTATATAGCCGATTGCGTGGATGCGGTAGCCAGGGCTGCTTACGCCGATGGATTAATCGGGGAAACGATTAATATCGGAGGGAAGGAAAGAGCCTCTGTTCTGGAATGCATTTCCATCATCGAAGAGCTGTTCGGACGTAAGGCGGACCTTCAGAAAGTCGGAGACATTTATGGAGAACCGAAGCAAACGTGGGCGGATATCGGAAAAGCGCAGTCGCTGCTCGGCTACCAGCCTCAAACCGACCTGCGCACCGGGCTGGAAGCGGAATACCGGTTCTTGCGCGATCTGTACAGGGTCCAGTAAGGCTGAATAAACCCGCTTTCCATAGGAGGAACCAGTTCCGCCGGGGAATGCGGGTTGATTTAGAGGAACCCGTTCTGCCGGGGAATGCGGGTTAATTAGCGGCCGTCGCCTTGAGACATATTCTGGGTTAGCCCATGACGAACGGCATAGGCGGTCAGCTGAACGCGATTGTCCAAGGCGAGCTTGCCCAAAATGTTCTTGATATGGTTCTTGACCGTATTTTCGGAGATGACGAGCGTTTCAGCGATTTGCCGATTGCTCTGGCCGGTCGCGACACAGCTCAAAATTTCTAGCTCCCGCTGCGACAGGACGCTTGGAGGAGCTTCGTCCGATGAAGTCCTGCCTTCGGAGCGGAACGACTGAAACAACCGGTCAGTAATGACCCTGGAAATTTCGCTGTTCTCGTCCAGCAGTCCTCGCAAATAGTGAACCCAGTCCTCGGGGTTCATGTTTTTGAGCAAGTAGCCTTGGGCGCCGTAGCGCACTGCGGTAAACAGATCGGCCACGTCATCGGATACCGTCAGCATAACGATGCGAATGTGCGGATACAACTGCTTAATCCGTTTGGTCGCCTCGAGTCCGCCGCCATCCGGCATGCGGATATCCATCAGCACAACGTCAGGCAGCAGCTCGCCGCACCGCACCACCGCCTCGCTTCCGCTCGCAGCCTCCCCGATCCATTCAAAGTCGGGCTCTCCCTCAATGAGCGCCCGTACCGCACGGCGGGCCAGCGGATGATCGTCGGCCACCAATACCCTATAGTTCATGACATTCTCCCTTCCCGCATCGGACCGGTCAAGATGAGCTCCGTCCCGGTACCCGGCGACGAGCGCAGGAGCAGCTCAGCCCCCAGGTCAATTGCGCGTTTGTTCAAAATGGACAGCCCGTAACGGTTTACGGCCACACCGTCCGACATGTCGAAGCCGAGGCCGTTATCGGCGATCCGCAGCCGCCACCGCTGGCCGTCCTCCGTCCGGGCAAGCTCGAGCCAAGCTTGGTCGGCGTTCGAATGCTTGCGAATATTCGTGAACGCTTCCCGGACGATGGAGAACAGCGCCACCTCGGCGGACGGCGGAACGTTCTCTTCCGCCGGTTCGACCAGCCAATCGACCGCAATGCCGGTCAAGCCGCTCCACTCCTCCAGCCAGGCTTGCAGCCTCATAGCAAAGCCGGCCCCTTCTTCCGGGACAGTCCGCAGGTTGAAGATCACTTGCCGCAAGTGGTGGTCAATCTCGGAAACCGCCTCCCGCGCTTCGGAGATTTGACCTTTCGTCAGCTGTACGTTCAAGAAGAACAGCACTTGCGCGATATTATCGTGCAGCTCTTCGGCGAGACGCTCCCGCTCCTCGTAGACCGCCCGTTTAGCCTGCTCCCTCGCCAGCGTATCGTTCATTCGAGCGATACGTTTGAACATCCAAGTGGCGAACACGAAGGACATCAGCAGCGTCAGCAGCGTGATATATAGATTGCCTGTTTCCATCGATAAAGAATCAAGCAGAAAGTCGTGCCGGACGTATTCGAATCCTCCGATCAGCAGCGTAGGCAGCAATATCGTCAACCATTTCAGCGTTCTCATGGACATGATGATTCCGTTCCCACACTTTCATTGAAAATTAAGGCGTTGCAGAGGGCCACCTTCAAATTCGCGGACGCTGCCATAACGTTAGTTACATTATAATGGGTTTTCTCGAACAAGCCAGCTGAATCTGAAATTTTCCGCATACAGACACAATTCGCCCTCATGCGAGTCACTTGCCCGAAAGACGCTTCAGCAAGCCAAAGACGCCGGGAGACGAAGCTCCTGACGTGGTTGCCCGGTTTAGACTTGCGATGGGCCGAGCGGGTTTGAATGTTGCTGCGGCACCTGCTTAAATCCAAAAAAACTTCCCTTTCAACTTCAGGATATGCGGCGCCGGAATCCATAGGATAGACATGACAAACAACTTCATTTAAAGCATATTCATGTAAATCTGTTAAACCATTCACTTGCGTCCACATTGACAAACGAACAACATCCCGCTAAAATTTTAGTATCTGGTACTAATACTTGATACTGGTATTAACCAACATATTCTTGCATACATGAACAGTGACCCCATTTTATTCGATCGAGGTGTTTAATCATGTTTACCGAACCTGTTCTCCCGATGTCCGGGCCGCGTTACCGTTCCCGGATGACCGCTATCGGCAGTTATGTGCCTGAGCGCATATTGACGAATGCCGAGCTTGAACGCATGATCGACACGAACGACGAATGGATCGTACAGCGCACCGGTATCCGCGAACGCCGCATCGGCGAGCCTGACGAGTTCACGAGCCGTCTGGCCATTCGAGCCGTGCAAAATATGCAGGAGCGCTACGGCGTGGCGCTGCACGATGTCGATCTGCTGCTGGTTTGTACGAGCACGCCTGACTTCTCGTTTCCTTCCACCGCTTGCCTGGTGCAAGCGCACTTCGGCATCGAGCAGACGTTTGCGCTCGATTTGAGCGCGGCTTGCGCGGGCTTCGTCTACGGCCTGCATGTGGCGGACGGGATGATCGCTTCCGGCATGCACCGGAAGGCGCTCGTCATCGGCGCGGACGCGCTGTCCAAAATCGCCGACTATACCGACCGCACGACCTGCATCCTGTTCGGGGACGGGGCGGCTGCCGTGCTGCTCGAGCGGACGGACGATCCCCGCTCGGAGCCTGCGTTTTTCAGTTATACCGCAGGCAGCGACGGCAACGGGGCGGCGCATCTGTACCGCTCGAACACAGCGGCAAGCTTGAACGGCGCCCCCCTGCGCGGAGACGGAAAGCTCGTTCAGAA
Source organism: Paenibacillus sp. EPM92 (assembly GCF_016586185.1). Classification (NCBI taxonomy): domain Bacteria; kingdom Bacillati; phylum Bacillota; class Bacilli; order Caryophanales; family Paenibacillaceae; genus Paenibacillus; species Paenibacillus sp. EPM92. The sequence continues at coordinate 61,072 of NZ_BCPS01000054.1, read as the reverse complement.
CGGGCGCGAGGTGTACAAATTCGCCGTGCAAACCGTCCCAAAGGGCGTTGCCGAGCTGCTCGCCCAAGCCGGCTTGACAACTGCCGACATCGATTGGTTCCTCCCCCACAGCGCCAACCTGCGCATTATCGAATCCATCTGCGACAAAACCGGCCTCCCGCTCGAACGAACGCTGCACACAATCGAGCGTTACGGCAACACATCGGCGGCCACCATCGGGCTGGCCATGGATGAAGCCGTTCGGATGGGACGGTTCCGGGACGGGGATCGGCTGCTGCTCTTCGGCTTCGGCGGCGGCTTCGTCCACGGCGGGCTATTGATGCGGTGGAGCGACCTGAAGGAAGGATAAACGCGGAACATCCGGACGAATGCCTACGACACCTGTCCATACCGCCAGACGATCCCCGACATATGCTGTATAAACGATCGTCACAGGTAAGGATCGATAACAGATCGAGGAGGGATCGCCGTGTATCCTCCCTACGTGGGCATTCTCGTGAATGATAACGAACTCCGTAAAATCCCGTTGGGAACTTGGAAATACGAAGCTATTGAACATTATGAAGAGGCGGGGAAAAAATACGGATTCACCCCCTGCTTCTTCAGAATTTGCGATCTTCGCGCCGGGCAAAAGACGGTGAAAGCCTACGTAAAGCAGCTCGAAGGTTATGTACGGCGGAAAATCCCCGCTCCGCTTGTCATACACAACCGGGCGATCTATCTGAGCAAATCCCAGGATCGCCGGTTGTCTTCCTGGGTTCGCGACGGCCGCCAGCTGTTCAACCGCTGGAACCGGTACGGCAAGCTGCGCATCCATCAATTGATGCTGGAAAACCCTTCGTTGCATCCGCACCTGCCGGCAACCCGACGAGCTACGCCGGACGGTATCGCACGATTGATGAAACGGTTCGACTCGTTGATCATCAAGCCGAACAACAGCAGCATCGGACGCGGCGTGATGAGAATGGACCGGACCCCAACAGGATGGAAGCTGTCCTATCCGATTTCGTTCGGCCCGGTGAACCAAAAGTGGCGCACCGTCAGATGGAAAGGAACGCGGCTGCCGGCCGTCCTACGCAGCCGCCTCCGAAAAGAAACGTACATCGTACAGCAGCGATTGCCGCTGGCAACGTTTCAAGGAAGCCCGTTTGATCTGCGCGTCTCCGTGCAGCGGACGGCGGACGGAAGCTGGGATGTAACGGGAATCGTCGCCAAAGTCGCCTCCAAGCATACGTTCGTGACGAACGTCGCCCAAGGCGGCACGACTTACCAGCTGCCCCTCATCCTGCAAGAAGAATATGCTCACCTGGACCCCGAGGAAGTCGTACAGCGTATTTATAACTTCTCCATACTTGTCGCCTCCCATCTGTCCGATCGGCTTCCGCATCTGGCAGATTTGGGGCTGGACGTCGGAATCACGACGGACGGTTACCCGCTGTTTATCGAATGCAACGGTAAAGACCAGCGCTACAGCTTCCGCGAAGCCGGCATGCTGAGCGAATGGATCGCTACGTACGACAATCCGATGGCATACGCCAAATATTTGCTCGACAGCTGTTCCGGCCACGTTTGAACGTCCGAACATGAAGAAAGGACCGTTCAGGTCCTTTCTTCATGTCTCGCCGCATATGGCGAACCAGGCGTCGCCTGATCGTTCGACCTTATGCCGGCACGGCGCTTCGAAGATGCCGCGGGGGGCCAGTGCCGCCTTATTCGCTCAGGGGGCCGATCGCAATCCAGTTCACGATCCCTTGAATATCGGCCGCCGATTTCAAACGAACGAGCTCGAGGATCGCGCAATCAGCCAGCTTTTCTTTCACAACGGCAAAGGCATCCGACTGGCTTGACGTGGCTACGAGCACGTAGTTAGCGTCAGCGAACGGTTGATCGAACGTGACAAGCAATTCGACTTTCTCCTCTTCCGTGTACAGGTTGAACAGGCTTAATCCGAATTGCTGCACAACGGTTTGCCCCGCTATCGCTTGCACCGGACGCAGGTAGGACCGCGGGGAAGCTGCTTCGCTTTCGGTCACCATCCCGCTTTCCGGCGATAGCGCATGCAGCCGGAGCTTGTTCTCAGCCTCTTGCCGAGCGCTCTGGTCCTCTGCGACGGACTCTATCGTAAACGCTTCGGCCGTCTCCGCAACCGGTTCGATGTACGAAGCATCGATGAACGTTTCCGCAGCCGAGTTCCCGGGAAGGATGACCGCTGCCTTCGTCTCCGTCTCGGCCGCTTCTAATTCGGCTTCCGGCGTTGCTTTAAGCTCCAGCTCGGCTTCAACGGCCTCTTTAAGCTGCCTTGCCGCTTCGCTCGCCGAAAATCCGTTCAACAGCGTTTGGAGCGACGTGTCCAAATGAAGCATCGAAATCGTACCGGGGATCAAGTGGTACCCCGATAAGGTTTCCTGCATAATGTGCAGGCCGTCTATGGAATCGACGCTTACATGATCCGTCGATACCGCCCCGGCCGCCAGCTTTTCCGCCGTCACCGCACCCCTTTCAAGCGCCGAGCTGTTCACGGCGTTTGCGCTCAGCTTCTCCGACGTGACGCTGCCATCCGCCAGACGGTCGGTCGTGACGCTCCCGTCCGCCAGCTTTTGCGAGGTGACGCTGCCATCCGCCAGCCGATCCGTCGTCACCGATTCCGCGGCAAGCTGCTCCGTGCCGATCGCCCCCGGCGCCAGATGCGCGCCGCGCACCACCCCTTCCGCCAGGTTTACGCCGGTCACCGCACCCTCCGCCAGCTTTTCCGTCGTCACCGCGCCGTCATTCAGCTTCTCGCGCGTCACCGCACCGGTAACCAGCTGCTGGGTGCGAACGGAGGCTTTGCTCAAGTGCACGTGATGAATCGCGCCCGGGGAAACGTGTTCCGCTTGCACCGCTTCCCGGCTAAGCTTCTCCGACGTGACGCTCCCTTGCCCCAGCTTCGCCGAGGTGATCGCCAAATTCGTCAGCTTATCGGTCGACACCGCCTCGCTGGAAATTTTTGAAGTCGTGACGCTGTGGTTGCCGAGATGGCCGTTCAATACCGCGCCGTCATGCAGATGCTGCGAACGCACTGCGCCGATTCCCAGCTTGTCGGACGTGACCGCGCCGTCTTTCAGCTTCTCCGTCGTGAGCGAGCTCTCCTGCACATGCTCGGTACCGACCGCCTTCGGCGCAAGCTGTCCCGCCTGCACCGCCTGATCGGCCAAATGCTGCGTATCGACCGTACCGGCCGATACATGCTCGGCCTTGACGGCCCCTCTCCCCAGCTTCCGCGAGCTGACAGCTCCTTCCGCCAGCTTCGCCTCGGTCACGGCTCCTTCCGTCAACTGCGGCGTGCCGACGCTCGACGATGCCATCTTGTCGACGGTGATAGCGCGATCGGCCAAGTGACGGCTCACGATGACGCCCGGCTCCACGTGCCTCCCTTCGATAGAGCCGTCCTGTACGTGCAAGCCTTGCACCGCGCCTTTGACCAGCTTCGCGGAAGTGACCGTGCCGTCCTTCAGATGAGCGGTATGAACCGCTTCATCAACCAAGTGAATCGCTTCGATCTGTTTCGAAGCGACGTTGACGCCGCGAATAAGACCGGATGTCAAATGCTCGTTCAAGACGGCCCTCGGCTTCAATTGTTCCGCGCCGATACTCCAAGGCGCCATTTTCTCCTCCGTCACGGAACCGTCAGCCAGCTTATCGGTGCCTATCTCGCCGTCCACCAGCTTGGCCGCCGTCACGGACAAATCGCGCAGCTTCTCAGTGGTAACCGCGCCGTCCGAAAGCTTGGAAGTGTTGACGGCGCCGTTTGCCAAATTGCCCGAGAGAATCGCGCCGCTTTTGATTTTATCCGAGGTAATCGATTGATTTTGCAGCAGCTCTCCGGTAATGGCCTCATCCGCCAAATGATACGTATGGATCGATTGTTCGGCGATTTTGATCGCATCGATCGTTTTATCGGCCAGTTTCTCGGACGTGATGCTGTTATCGAGCAGCTTGCTGCCTGTGATCGCCCGGTCCTGAATTTTATCGGTCGTTATCGAATTCGTCGCCAAATGCTCCTGCGTCACCGCACCCCAAGCCAGCTTTTGCTGGTTTACGCTGCGGTCCGCCAGCTTGGAGGTATCAACGGCGTAGTCCGCCAACGTATCCTTGCCCAGGCTGCCTCGTTTAATTTTGCTTCCGTCAATCGCATAGCGCGCAATTTTCTCCGAGGTGACGGCTTCATCAGCCAAATCGTCCGTGTATACAGAAGCTTCCGCCTCAAGAGTCACATTCGAGGTCGATGCCCTCAACGAGCTCTCATCCGACGAGGAAATATTCGGTTCTTCCTTTGTAAGATTCGCGGCGGGCGTCCAGCTCATCGCATCTCCGTCGTTCCGCTTCTCCCGATCCTCATTCAACCAGCGTAATTCGTCATATAACGAATCGACCCGCTTTTGAGGGGGCTTTATTACATTGCCGGAATTCCGGCGGTTCACCTTTTTCATCCGGGATCCTCCTACTATGCCTTGTTCCTGCAGTACATCGCTGATGATGGTTAAGCAATCACTGCTAACATATGCATGCCCCTATACGGTGGTCATTCGCCCTGTGAAAAATAGGCGGTCGCGTACCAGCGCGGCGGTACGCCGGGATTCTACGCAGCGCCAGGTTCAAGCGATTCGCCTCATCCAGTTGTAATTCCGCGCTGAAATCCGCATAATGAGGGGGAACGACGGAACGTCACTTGCGGCCGTTAGCCGTCCCGTTCGAAGTTAACCAAGCGAAAGGATGATGGAAGGTGATTTCGCTGCAAACCGCCATCGAACGATATGCCGGGTTGGCTGTGCAGGTGGGCATTAACGTGCAGCCGGGCCAGACGCTGGTCGTTCACGCGCCGCTGTACAACGCCGATTTTGTTCGATTGATCGCGAAGAAAGCTTATGAGGCAGGCGCCAAACACGTGCATGTGGAATGGGACGACGACGAGCTGAAACGAATGAAATATTTGCTGGCGCCGGATGAGGCGTTTCATGAATATCCGCAGTGGAAGGCAAACGGGTACCTGGAAATGGCGGAGGCGGACGCCGCATTCTTAACGGTGTACTCGCCGACGCCCGACTTATTGAAGGACGTCAAGCCCGAGCGGCTGTCCGCTGCCAGCAAGGCGTACGGCTCGGCCATGCGCGAATACCGCGCTCTGATGCAAGCCGGTAAGATCAGCTGGGCGATTGTGTCGGCGCCTTCGCCGGGATGGGCGCAGAAAGTGTTCCCGGGCTCCGGCGAGGAAGAGGCCATCCGCAAGCTGTGGGAATATCTCGTTCAGGCGGCGCGGGCCGACCGGGACGATCCGGTGCAAGCTTGGCACGACCATCTGCTGCAGTTGAAGGGGCATGCGGACCGCATGAACGCCAAGCGGTACGCGCGGTTGAAATACAAGGCTCCCGGAACCGAGTTGACGATCGATTTGCCCCCTGAGCACCAATGGGTGGCGGGAGGCATTCGCAATGCGAAAGGCACATTCTTCGTCCCTAACATTCCGACCGAAGAATTGTTCACCCTGCCGCACCGTGACCGCGTGAACGGCACCGTGGCGAGCACGAAGCCGCTGAACTGGAACGGCCAGTTGATCGACAAGTTCAGCATCACGTTCGAGAACGGCGTTGCCGTGGCCTGCACCGCGGAAACCGGGCTGGACACGCTGCAGCGTCTCATCGCGACGGATGCAGGCGCCGCACGGCTCGGCGAGGTGGCGCTCGTGCCGCAGCATTCGCCGATCGCAAGTATGAACGTGTTGTTCTACAACACGGGGCTCGACGAGAACGCTTCGTGCCACTTGGCGTTCGGCAACGCCTATCCGCTCTGCGTGCAGAACGGCACATCCATGAATCCCGAAGAGCTCGAGGGGCTCGGGGCAAACCTGAGCCTGCTGCATGTCGACTTCATGATCGGCTCGGACGAGCTCGACATCGACGGCATCACCGCAGACGGCGTGACCGAACCTGTTTTTCGCCGCGGCAATTGGGCGTAATATCCAAAAACCCTGACGACAGAAAGCTCCACCAGGGTCTTTGGCCAGATGTGCGGTAGGCTTGCTCAACCTTCCATCGATTCCTTATACCGGTAACAATCGGTCGTATGATCCATCACCATGCCGGTGGCCTGCATATACGCGTAACAGATCGTCGAGCCGACGAACGAAAAGCCGCGCTTCTTCAAATCTTTGCTCATCGCATCCGACTCCGGCGTGCTCGCCGGCACCTCGCGCAGCGACGCCCACCGGTTCCGTTTCGGCGCGCCGCCCACGAAGCGCCAGATGTACGCGTCGAAGCTGCCGAATTCCTGCTGTACCCGCAAGAACGCCTTAGCGTTCGTGACGGCGGAGCGGATTTTCAGCCGGTTCCGGATCAAGCCGGGATCGGCGAGCAGCTCCGACAGTTTCGCCTCGTCGTAATTTGCGACGACGGACGGCTCGAACCCGTCGAACGCTTCGACGTAACGGGCTCTTTTGCGCAGCACGGTGTACCAGCTTAAGCCCGCCTGCGCGCCTTCCAACACCAGCATCTCGAACAGCTTGCGATCGTCGTGAACGGGGACGCCCCATTCGTGGTCGTGATAGTTTATATATAACGGATCTTCATTCACCCATTCGCAGCGGTGTGTCATCTCTCCAACCTCCTGTATCCTCGCGGTTATTCCTACCTGTTATAGAACGTACGTTCCCGTATCATACCACAATTTCAGCCCGGAGCAAATATGCCTTTTGTTTCCGGTCCGCATACTTTTTCTTTGCCATGCGTATCAACTATGGAGAACCCAGTATACGATCCGGTAGGTGAAGATCATGATGAACGGCAAATATACCGTGTACGAGCAGCAAACCGCCAAAGCGCTGATCCGTTGGGAGAAGGAGCTGCTGAGGACGCCCGGCCTCTTCGAAAAAACGTCCAAAGCGGTGCAAACCCGGATTAACCAGGTGATTCCCGAGAAAGTGCATACGGCCATTACCGCCGCCGTCAAAGGCATCGTACGATCCGCCCTCTTCACGATGGACTATATCCCGAAGAACGAGCCGCTGGCCGCCGCTTCTCTTGCCGAACGGGATCACAAGGCGGCGGAACTGCTCGCTTTCTACAAAAAGCTGGCCGCGGCCGAGGGCGCCGGCACCGGAGCGGGCGGACTGCTGCTCGGTTTGGCCGATTTTCCGATCCTGATCGGCATTAAGATGAAGTTTCTGTTCGAGCTGGCCCACGTATACGGACATTCCACGCTCGACTACCGGGAGCGGTTGTACATCCTGCACATCTTTCAGCTCGCCTTCTCCAGCCAGGCGATCAAGCCGGCCCTGCTTCGCACGCTTGCCGAATGGCCCGAGACGTCGAAATCGCTGCCGCCGGCCGATTCCTTCGAATCGCACATCGACTGGAGGCAGCTGCAGCAAGAATACCGCGATACGATCGATTTCCGTAAAATGCTGCAGCTCGTCCCCGGCATCGGCGCCGTCGTCGGCGCCTGGGCCAATTACGGCCTGCTCGAGGAACTCGGCCAAACCGGCATGAACGTGTACCGGATGCGCTGGCTGGCTGCGCGGTCTTAGCCGGGACCGGACGCCCGGAGGAGCCGCCGCGGCGCGAATCGGAAGGCGGCGGCTCGCTTTCCCCGCCAAGCCTTCCAGCCGGGCGCTGCCTCGAGGGCAGGCAGGAAGGTTCGTTCGTGGCCGGACTGGCTGCAGCTTGACTTTTACATGCCATTGAATTATCTTAATATTAAGATTATTGCTTCCTTCAAATTGCAGAAAGGACGATACTTATGCCGAATGAACGCGATGAATCTTTACACTTATTTGTCGTCCTCTCCCGGGCTTGCGAATGGGTCACGGCGCACGCGCATCGGGACATCCGGCGGCATGGGCTGAATCCGACGGAATACGGCGTGCTTGAGCTGCTGTACCACAAGGGACCGCAGCCGCTGCAGCAGATCGGCGAGAAAATATTGATGACCAGCGGCAACATCACCTACGTCATCGATAAGCTGGAGCAGAAACAGCTTGTCGTCCGCAAGCCTTGTCCCGAAGACCGGCGGGTCAGTTTTGCCGAGATTACGGAACGAGGGGTTGCCTTCCTGAACGATGCCTTCCCTGCGCACCAGCAAGTCGTTGCGAATGCGGTGGCCGGACTCACATCGGAAGAGAAGCGGCAAGCGATCGCGCTGCTTAAGAAGCTGGGTATCAGCGCTAAAGAAAGTTTCAAGCTCCCCGCCGACTAACGCTCCGCGTGTCCGGCCGCACACTTATCTCAATATTAAGATATTAAGGAGACGATTGTTATGCAAATCATGGTATATCCCCCAAGCATGCAGGGTACCGGCGCTTTCGACGGAGGCAAAATCACCGAGCGGAAGCCGGTCGGATTTCCCGGCGAAGGCTCGGTCGTGAAAGGAGTCGGACCGCTTTTTTACTGGTCTTGGGCATTCTCCAAGCATGAAGGCTACATCGGGCTGCATCCGCATCAAGGGTTCGAGATCATGACGTACGTCATCCAGGGCAAAGCCGAGCATGGCGATACGCTCGGCACCCGCAGCGTCGTCGGCCCCGGCGGTGCGCAGGTGATGCAAACCGGCTCGGGCGTCTCGCACGAGGAACGGTTCATCGGCCCCGATATGGAGGGCTTCCAGATTTGGTTCGAGCCTGAGCTGCGCGCTGCCATGCAGCGGAAGCCGACGTACAAGCAGTTCGAGCATGAGGAGTTCCCGATCCGCCAAGCGAACGGCGCCGTGCTCAAAACGGTGATCGGCGAAGGCTCGCCCATCGAGCTCGTCGCCGACGTGCACGTCTGGGACATCGAGCTCGAGCCGGGCGCTTCCTATACGCATACCATCCCCGGCGGACGTACGCTGACGGCGCTGGCCATTCGCGGCCAAGGCGCGTGGACGCAAGCGAACGGCTCCGATACGGCGTTCAACCACCAAGACTTCATGACGATGCGAGCCGACCAACCAACCGAAGTGACATTGAAAGCGGGCGACAACGACAAGTTGCGCATGATCTGGATCGAGGTGCCGACCCAAGTGGCGTACCCGTTATATCCGAAACGTTGATAACCGCGTCCGGCTTGAGCAAAAGGGGCAGCCCTCAAGGTCAGGAATTGACCTTCTTGAGGGGCTGCCCCTTCGCCGCTTTCCGGAAGATCTGCTTGTTCAGCTCGACCCTCTGTACCCTATCAACGATTTAATCGATCGGCCACGCTTCCTTGTCGTAAGCCATTTCCCAGAACATGTACTCGTACCGGCTGCTGATCACGAAATGGCGCTTCATCCGTTCGCGATCGGCTTCGGACGCCTGCTCCGCGAGCTCGTCAAGCCGCGCAATCTGCTCCTCCACCAGCTCACGGAACCATTCACCGCCATAAGCTGCGATCCATTCGCGGTAAATCGGTTCGTCAGGCGTGCAGGACTGCAGCCGCTCACCGATTTCGTAGTACAGCCAATAACAAGGCAGGATGGCTGCCACGATGTCGCCGAGCGAGCCGGAATAAGCCGCGCGCAGCATATGCGAGGTGTAGGCGTAGGCCGTAGGCGCCGGCTCGAACGCCGCGTGTTCTTCCTCGGTGATGCCGAGCAGCTTGGCGAACTTCTCATGCAGGGAAAGCTCCGCGCCTGTGTGCCTTGGGCGTGAACCGCCATCCGGTTGACCGTGTACAGATCGCCGGCCTTTGCGGCACCAAGCGCCTGCACGCGGGCGAATTGCGACAAATAGTAAGCGTCGTTCAACACGTAATGGCGGAAGCAATCGAGAGGCAGCGTACCGTCGCCGATGCCGCGAACGAATGGATGTTCGAAGCTTGCGTTCCAGCTTGTATCGACCGCAGCCCGAAGTTGCTCTGAAAATTTCATAAAAAGACCAGCCTCCTCCAAATTTTCCGATGAAATCGACTTCGCAAGACATGCGGTTAACGCACGTCTGTCATGCTAAAGTGCGGCAGCTGCGTGGCAAACACGAGCGCGGCACACCAGATGCACGCCATGAGCGCAACCAGCGCCGCATCGTTCCCCGACCAGCCGATGCGGTAATAAAACGTGCGCGCTCCGCTGCCGGAGAAGCGCTTCGCTTCCATGGCGACGGCAATTCGCTGGGCGCGGCGGATACTTTGCGCCAGCAGCGGAATCGCATACCGCTTGACCGAATCGAGCACGCCGCGCAAGCCCCGCGGCATTCGCACGCCGCGCACCAGGAAGGCCGAACGCAGCGTGCGATATTCGGCTGCAGCAATCGGGATAAGCCGGATCGCGGCCATGAAGCTGTACGCATAGCGGGGCGGCAGCCGCAGCTGCTGCATCAAGGAATAAAACAGGAATACCGGATTCGTCGTCAACCCGAACAGCAGCCCGATCAGCGCCATGTCGATCGTTTTAAAGCCGATGTGCATGCCTCGGAAGAAGCTCTCTTCCGTAATATGCACGAGGCCATAGCGGAACCACGTCGTCTCGCCTTGACCGAAAAATACCATCGAGGTGGCGGACGAAACGAACATGATCCCGAACGGAAGCATAATCAGCATAAGCCTGCACACCGGCTGACCGGAAGCGAGAAACAGCAGCAGCACGTACATCCATGTGACATGAATCAGTACGTTAATGTTATGCGTTAACAGCACGATCACGAAAATCACGACGGACAGCAGCAGTTTAAAACTCGGATTCACCCGGTGCAGCCACGTTTCGCGGCCTGCCTTCATCAGTGGCATGGACGTTCAACTCCTCACCTTAACCGTTTGCGGCTCAGACCCAGTGCCGGACGCTCTGCCGGTCGCTTCGTACGCAGCCGGAAGCATGTCCGCAGCCAGCTTGCCGTCCCGCACTTCCCAGACGCGGGTGGCAAACGTGCGCACGATGCCCGGATCGTGCGTCACCATCACGATCGCGATGCCTTCCGCGCGCCACGCTTCCAGCTTCTCCAGGAGCGCGAACGTGCTGGCCGCATCCTGTCCGAACGTCGGTTCGTCCAGCAGCAGCAAGGCTTGCGCCTTAACCGTGGCGGCGGCTACCGAGAGCCGGCGCTTTTGGCCGAGCGACAGCTGGTAAGGATGCTGGTTCCGCTGCGGCAGCAGTCCGAACTCGTCCAGCAGCGCCTCCGTTCTCGCGGCAACGCCGATTTCCGGTTCGCCATCCCTCCGGAAATTAAAAGCGACTTCGTCGAACACGCTGTTCGCGATGAACTGCAGCTCCGGATTTTGAAAGACGAATGCGGCCGAATCGACGACGTCAGTCAGCCCCTTCACCGCCGACCCGTTCATCCAATAACCGCCCTCTGTCGGAATGAGCTGCATCAGGGCGGACAGCAGCGTGCTTTTGCCCGCCCCGTTCTTGCCGACGACGGTCACCCATTCGCCCGGATGCAGCTCGGCCAAGTCCACCTCAATCTTCTTCGCCTTGCCGTGGTATCCGGCAAATTGACGGAGCCGGATCAAGGGCTCGCCTGTTCCGCCCGGCTTGCATGCAGCGCAGCGTTCGGCGGAAAGCTTACGCTTGCAGCTGTAGTCGTCCCATATGCCGGGGTACCAGATGCCGAAGGTCTGCAGCTCTTGTCGATGCTCGCGGAAAATACGCGAAGGCTCCCCATCCGCCAGCATCCGGCCGTCCGTGTCAAACAATACGACCCGATCGACGAAATCGACGATATCGTCAATCTTGTGCTCGACGATCAGTACGGTTTTGTTCGCCGTCACCCGTTTGACGGTTTCCCATACTTCGCGCGTGCCCTCCGGATCGAGCAGCGACGAAGGCTCGTCGAGAAACCAGACGGCCGGATCGAGCGCCAGCAGCGAGGCGATCGCCAGCCGCTGCTTCATACCGCCAGACAGCGAGGCGATCGGAAAGTGCGGATCTTCAAGCTCTAGCCCGACCTCTTCCAAATAAAAGCGGATCAGCTCCGGCATCCTCTCCCGAGGCACCTGCAAGTTTTCCAGAACAAACGCCAGCTCCTCATCCACATAGGGCATACAAAACTGGGCGTCCGGGTCTTGGAACAAATATCCCCAAGATGTCGGCCGGCTGATCCCGTCGAACTTCATCGGCACCTCGATCACGTCCGGTATCAAGCCGCTTAACACCTGCAGCAGCGTCGATTTGCCGCAGCCGCTCGGTCCGAGCAGCAGCACCTTCTCGCCGGGCCGGACATGCAGCGACAAGTCATCGAACAGCAGCGACGCGCTGCCGGGAAATTTCAAACGAAGCTGCGATACCCATAGACCCGGAGTTGTCGTTCCTGTATCGAATGCGCTCATCATGGCTTATTTACGTTCCAGGGCGTTATAATCGCTTTTGTTGACCGGACGCACCAACTGGGTCACGCCCGTCTTCTCCAGCGCGCTCACAAGCGCATAAGCGAGAGGACCGCAAATGACGAAAGCGCCGACGAAGCGGAATACGATATACAGCGTCAAGTTCCAGGTTGTCAGTTCCAGCAAATAGCCTTTGAAATAATCGAACACCACGGCGCCGAAGCCCGAAGCCATACCCGCCAGGCCGGCCGCTGCCCAAGAGAAGTTCCGGTACAGGAACGCAGCGAAAATCAGCTCTGCGCACAACCCTTGTGCAATGCCGTACGTCAAAGCTTCGACCCCGTACTGCGAACCGGCCAATAGCTCACCGGATGCAGCCGCAATTTCAGCGAGCAGCGCCACGCCGGGTTTCCGAATAATAAGGAACGCAACCGTGGCAGCGATAAACCACATTCCGTACGTGAGCTGTTCCAACTGCAAGCCTGGTACTTTAAGTACGTTGTATACGTCGCCCCACAAGCGATAAATAATAGCAAACACGACCGCAATCACGATAGTGACCAAAATATCGGTCAATTTCAAACCTTTTGACATGGACGATCCCTCTCTTCTTATAAATAATTGTCCTTACAAGACGTCCCAAGGCTCGCCTGTCTCCCCTGTGCGGATTACGCCAAAAAAGCCGCCCCCGATCGATTCGGAAGCGGCCTTGTGAGCACTATTGAACCAGCGTGCTTACGCTCTCCACTTCCCTACGCTGGTATCATCCAGATCAGGTTCAGAGGGTCTAGGATCTATTGATCCAATCTCAGCCGATGCGGCTCCCCTAGTGACATAAACATATTAACACGATTGAAATAAATGTCAATGGCTTTCCTTGCTTATCTTTTTAAAAAAATCTTTGCAGAAACGGCCTAGTCAATCGTTTTGAATTCTGTTAATATTACTTTGATTTGTCATATTCCATAATTTGGTCGATACGTTCTAAGGGGGTTTCTCGGTAGCTGGCAAAAGCGGTGGACAGAAGTCGATAAGAAAAGGCGTCAGATCATATTGGAAGCGCTATCTTTTTTATTAACGGAAAGGAAGCGAGACCATGGAAAACATAATTCATCGTGAATTCGAAGCGGTTGAACCGGTGTTCGTCACCATCGAGATGGTGTCGCATTGTGGATATTGCACGCAGGTGCATGGCGATCCGTATTGCCGGACGCCAGTACATTGCACCAAATTTTCCGGTTCCTGCAGCCCGATTCATGTTAATTTGGCGACCTGCATGACTTGCGGTGAATACAAGAAAAGCACCTAGGCGTGAAAATCGACCGGACCGCGCAAGTAGAAGGCCCTTTCGGGGGCCTTCGTGCTTTTTTTACGGCTGTTTGCAGGTTGCTTTGTCTACGGTTCTGTGTCAAGATATCGATAGATTCAAACTACGTTAACGAAGGAAACAGGTGACGCATAAACCCCATGAAGATAACGTTTTTTCGGCTCTTAACGGAACTTTCATCGCGCAAGACCGTATCCCGCCTCACAGGAGCCTTCGCCAAATCGCGTGCCAGCCGCAAGTTCATTGCGCAGTTCGCCAAGACGTACGGCATCCGCGTTGAAGATGCGGAGAAAGCGCTGCACGAATATGCGTCGTTAAACGACTTCTTCACGCGACGGTTGAAACCCGGCTTGCGTCCGGTTCACACCGCCGATAACAGCGTTGTCAGTCCGGTAGACGCTTTGATCACCGGGATGGGCGACATACGCGAAGGAACGATGCTGAGCGTCAAGGGGCAGGATTACACCGTCGAAGAGCTGCTGGCGCATAGCCCGCGGCGCATCAATTATACGAACGGCTATTTCTACGTGCTTTACTTAAGCCCGACCGACTATCATCGCATTCATGCGCCGATCTCGGGAACGATTATCGAGAAGGAGCACATCCCCGGCAAAGTGTACCCCGTCAACGATTTCGGGTTAAAGCATATGCGCCGCGTACTCAGCCGTAACGAGCGGCTTATTACGTACATGCAGCACGGTACCGGCGAAGTCGCCGTCGTCAAGGTCGGCGCGTTGAACGTCAGCTCCATCCAATACGTATCGCCGCTGCCGGAGAAATTGTCCGCCGGTGACGAGCTCGCGTATTTCGAGTTCGGCTCTACAGTCGTGCTGCTCATGGAAAGCGGCACGTACGAAGCCCGATCCGATCTCACAGTCGGCAGCAAAGTCAAAATGGGCGAGGCTCTCGGCACCTTAAAACCGGCCCAGTCCTCGCGTTAGAATGAGTCGGTACGTGCTTGCCAGCCTGCACGTACCGACTTTTATGTTCCCTCCGGGAAAGGAGCGCTTCACATGTCTTTACAAACCCGAACGGCCGCCGACGGTCCGGCTTTGCGTCAACCGCCGAAAGCCGACGTCAAGCCGACTGTCTTTCGCATTTTGCTTGCCATCAGTCTGGTTCATCTGTTTAACGACACGATTCAATCCGTCATTCCCGCCATCCTGCCGATATTGAAAGAAACGATGCAATTGAATTATACGCAATCCGGTATCATCGTCTTTGCGCTGAACATGACCGCTTCCGTCATGCAGCCCGTGGTCGGTCTGTATTCGGACCGCAAGCCGCGCCCTTATATGCTGCCGATCGGCATGGGATTTACGTTCCTCGGCGTGCTCGGTCTGGCGATCGCGCCGAACTACACGCTCGTGCTGTTGTCCGTGCTGCTGATCGGCGTCGGCTCGGCCATTTTCCATCCGGAAGGCTCGCGCGTCGCCTACATGGCCGGAGGCTCCCGGCGCGGACTCGCCCAGTCGATCTTCCAAGTGGGCGGCAACTCCGGCCAATCGCTGGCTTCCGTGATGACCGCCCTCGTGTTCGCCCCGCTGGGCCAGATTGGCGCTATCTGGTTTACGGCGGTCGCAGGCATCGGCATCGCCGTGCAGCTGTTCATTTCACGCTGGTATAGCGGTTATGTAGCCGCAAATCCGCCGGCCGCCCGGAGGAACGGCGTCCGTGTGATGGATCGAAAGCGGAAGAAGCACATTCAATTTGCTGTCGTTATGCTGATCTTCCTCGTCTTTGCCCGTTCGTGGTACCATGCCGGGGTTACGATTTACTACCCGTTTTATTTAATGGAAAAGTTTTCTATCAGCTTGGAGCAAGCCCAGCTGTATATCTTTTTGTTCGCCGCCGCGGGGGCGGTCGGGACGTTCATGGGCGGTCCGCTGTCAGATAAATTCGGCCGGCGCAACGTCATCTTTTTCTCCATGTTCGGCGCCGCTCCGCTTGCACTAATTCTGCCTTACGCCGACGCCTTCTGGGCTTACGTGATTTTACTGATCAACGGCTTCATTATCTTATCCAGCTTCTCCGTCTCGGTCGTCTATGCCCAAGAACTGATTCCCGGCAAAATCGGCACGGTCTCCGGCCTGATCACAGGCCTGGCCTTCGGCCTTGGTGCGCTTGGCGCCGTTGCGCTGGGCGGTTTGATCGATAAGTATCACCTGCAAAGCGTCATGAGCTGGGTCAGCTTTTTGCCGATCATCGGGCTGCTTACGTTCTTCCTTCCGGGAGACCGGAAGCTTCAGGAATGGGCGAAGGAGGAAGCTTAAACGATCAAGCGGTCCATCCTTTGGCATGCGGATGTATGGTCCGGGCCAACAGGCCCGCTCTCTTTGCCTAGCAGGGCGGTGTGTGTCAGCGACGCTTTGAGCGGCTATCCCTTTCACTCAGGAACATGCGCGACGGGCCTACGCAATTGGTCTTTCCTTGTGTAAACCGCGTCGCAGCTTCCAAAAACAGGCGTAAACGGGTATGCTAGAGAAAAACCCGGAGCAACATCCGCCAAGGAGGCTTACAATGAAAACGGAGACCGAATGGGCCGAGTTATGCGGCTTGCTGCCGTCCTGGCTGGAAGCCAGCCGGCAGCAAGCCGCATACGGAAAGCCTGCCAGCTACATCCCCGAGCTTGCACACGCCCCGGCCGATGCGCTAGGCGTAACGATTATGGCCCCCGACGGGCAGAAAATCTCTGCAGGCGAGTGCGGGCATGCATTTACGCTGCAGAGCATTTCCAAAGTATTTACGCTGCTGCTCGCTCTGATGGATCAAGGCGAAGAAGGCGTGTTCCGCAAAGTCGGCATGGAGCCGACCGGGGACGACTTCAATTCCATGCTGAAGCTGGAGCTCGTGGAACCCGGTATCCCCTTCAACCCGTTGATTAATGCGGGGGCGATCGTCATTTCCTCGTTGATTCGCGGCAGGACGCCGGAGGAGAAGACGGAACGGATCCTGACGTTCTTTCGTACGATAGCCGGCGATGCGTCGCTGACGTACAATCAAGCGGTGTACGCTTCCGAATCGGCGACCGCGCACCGGAACCGCTCCCTCGCTTATTTTCTGAAGGACAACCGCGTACTGGAGGAAGATGTTGAGGAGGTGCTGGACGTCTACTTCAAGCACTGCTCCATTGAGGTCAACTGCCATCATATTGCCCGGATGGCGCTGGTGCTCGCCTTGAACGGCAAAGAGCCCGATACGGGGTGCGAGCTCATTCCGCGGCGCTACGTGCAGATCGCCAAGTCATTCATGATTACGTGCGGGATGTACAACGCGTCCGGAGAGTTCGCCATCCGTGTCGGGCTGCCGGCCAAGAGCGGCGTCGCCGGCGGCATCCTCGCGCTGGTGCCGGGCAAATACGGCATCGGTGTCGTAGGCCCGGCGCTGAACGATAAGGGCAACAGCGTCGCCGGGGTTCATTTGCTGCAGACGATGTCCGAAGCGTGCGATTGGAGCATTTTTTAGCAGACCGCCGTCAACACGCCCGGGAAAAACCACCGTGACGCTCCCGCGTCAAAGTGGTATAATATTGGCTAATGTACGGAAGAAAGATTTAGGAAGGAATGAAATTCATGAATTCTCTTGCCCAGAAACTGAACGAGACGATCGCTCAGGAAAATGCGCACGTCTACGAAATGCTATCCGAGCTCGGCCGGCAAATTTACTTCCCGAAAGAAGGGATCTTGAGCCAATCCGCCGAGGCGAAGGCCAAAGCAAAGAAATTCAATGCAACCATCGGAACAGCGCTGGAGAACGGTCAGCCGATGCACCTCAAGGTGATCCAAGACACGCTGTCCGCCTATCAACCGAAGGACATTTACGAATATGCCCCTCCGGCCGGGAAGCCGGAGCTGCGTGCCGCCTGGCGCGCAAAGATGATCGAGGAGAATCCGTCCCTGCAAGGCAAAGGACTCGGCAATCCGATCGTCACCAATGCGCTTACGCACGGACTCAGCATCGTCGCCGACCTGTTCGCCGGTCCCGGCGACGCCGTCATCATTCCGGATAAGAACTGGGAAAACTACGAGCTGACCTTCGGCATCCGCCGCGGCGCCGAGCTTGTGTACTATCCGCTCTATAATGCGGACCGCCGCTTCAATGCGCAAGGACTGCGCGAAGCGCTGCTGGCGCAAAAAGATAAAGGAAAAGCGATCGTCGTGCTGAACTTCCCGAACAACCCGACGGGATATACGCCTGGCGCCGAAGAAGGCCAAGCGATTGTAGCCGCGATCCGCGAAGCCGCCGAAGCCGGCATCAATGTCGTAGCCGTCACGGACGACGCGTATTTCGGATTGTTCTTCGAAGATTCCCTGCAGGAATCGCTTGCCGGGCAACTTGCCGGCCTGCATCCTCGCGTGCTGTCCGTCAAAATCGACGGCGCAACGAAGGAAGAGTATGTGTGGGGCTTCCGCGTAGGCTTCATCACCTACGCCGGTCAGAGCGATGCCATGCTGGCCGCATTGGAGCAAAAAACGATGGGCATTATCCGCGCCACTATTTCCAGCGGGCCGCACCCGTCGCAGACGTTCGTGCTGCATGCGCTGCAATCGCCCGAGTTCAAGGCGCAAAAGCAAGAGAAGTTCGACATCATGAAGGGCCGCGCCAACCGGGTCAAAGCGCTGCTCGACAGCGGCAAGTACGGCGATGTCTGGGAATACTACCCGTTCAACTCCGGGTATTTCATGTGCCTGAAGCTGAAAACGGTCGAAGCCGAAGCGCTGCGCACGCATTTGCTTGATAAATATGCCATCGGCACGATTGCCCTCGGCGAAACCGACCTGCGCGTCGCGTTCTCCTGCATCGAAGAAGCGAACCTCGACGAGTTGTTCGATTCGATTTATCAAGGTGTGCTCGACATCCAGGCCGTCACCGCCAAATAAACGTAAAAGCCAAGCTGCGACCGGCTCCGGTCCAAGCTTGGCTTTTTTTTGTTGGGAGCGTGCGGATGTCTGGTAGTTGCCCACATCCGCAGTGCAGCCGGGAGCAGCCGGGAGATATGCGAAGGCCGCCCATACTCCGCTCTGACGCCCCTTCGCGCAGCACGCTCATCCGCCTGTCCTCACGCCTTCTACGGCATTCGTCTACAGCCGCGTGCCGCGCCTTCTCCGTGCGAGCCCGTTGCGGTCGCGCGCGCCCGGCAAGGATCGGCCCGCCGGACGCCAACGATCGTCCTCATCCATAAACTCCTCGTAGTCCTCCAAAAACGTGTCGGTCACCGTCTCTTGTTTTTCCTGCAATAGTCCTCACCCTCCGTCAAATCAACAAATTAAACAAGTACGGATCCTTATTGATCTCGCTGTACTGGAGACCGCGTTCGTTCATCCGTTCCAGCAGCGGACCGTAATCGTCCTTATGCTTCAATTCTATGCCGACGAGCGCCGGGCCGTTCTCCTTGCTCGTCTTCTTCGTATATTCGAAACGCGTAATATCGTCTGTCGGGCCGAGCACGAACTCGAGAAACTCCCGTAAAGCGCCCGCACGCTGCGGAAAATTAACCATGAAATAATGCTTCAGTCCTTCGTAAATAAGCGACCGTTCCTTAATTTCCTGCATCCGGTCGATGTCGTTGTTGCCGCCGCTGATGACGCAGACGACGTTGCGCCCCGCGATCTGTTCGCGGTACAAGTCCAAAGCGGCCACCGGCAGCGCGCCAGCCGGCTCCGCCACGATCGCATTCTCGTTGTACAGCTCGAGAATCGTCGTGCACACCTTGCCTTCCGGCACGACGACAATGTCGTCGACCACCTCGCGCACGATCGTGTAATTCAACTCGCCGACGCGCTTCACCGCCGTGCCGTCGACGAACTTGTCGATCTCGCCGAGCGTAACGATGCCCCCCGCATCGAGCGATTGCTTCATCGACGGCGCGCCGGTCGCTTCCACCCCGATGACGCGCGTACCTGGGCTGATGCTCTTGACGTACGTGCCGATGCCCGCCATCAAGCCGCCGCCGCCGATGCCGCCGAAGACGAAATCGGCCGGCTCGCGCATGTCCGCCATCAGCTCCATACCGACGGTACCCTGCCCCGCCACTACCTTCGCATCGTCGAACGGATGGATGAACGCCGCCCCTTCCCGTTCCCCGTATGCGAGCGCCTCGCGCAGCGAATCGTCGAAGGTGTCTCCGATCAGCAGCACCTCCACGAACTTGCCGCCGAACAGCTTCACCTGTGAAATCTTCTGGCGCGGGGTCGTCGTCGGCATGAAGATTTTGCCCGGAATCTCGAGCGCTCTGCACGAGTATGCGACCCCTTGGGCATGGTTGCCCGCGCTGGCGCAGACGACGCCTTTGGCGAGCTGCTCGTCCGACAAGCTGCGTATGAGATTATAAGCGCCGCGAATTTTGAACGAACGCACCACCTGCAAATCTTCCCGTTTCAGGAACACATTGCAGCCGTATCTTTCCGACAGGATATAATTCTTTTGCAGTGGCGTATGATGCACCACATCCTTCAGCACATGGCTGGCCACAAGGATATCTTCCAGCTTGATCCGATTTTCGCCCATGGTTTTCATTCCCCACCCGTTATACTTAATTTCTACTATTATACACGGCCCGGACCAAAAGAAAATAATAAAAACGAAAACAGCCCTCCCCCAAGCCCGCAGACTTAGGAGGAGGACCGTTCTTTCGTTGTAAGGCTAACCTTTTTCTACTCTCTAACAATCTTTATCTATTATCGAATAATGACGGTGTGTACGAGTTGTTGTTTGCCGCGCAGCTCAACCGAACGACCGCTTGTCAGCAAGCTGACGTCACCGGAGATATACACGTCAGGCGATACGCCGTATACGGCTGTTTGAACGCTGCCGTTGACATTTTGATTAATGGAAATCGTCGCGATCGACCCTTGGGAGTTCAGGGTGTATCCGTTCAGCGTACCCGTCACCGAAAAATCAACCGTTTGCTGCGGATTGCCTTCGGCTAATTTCAAGACTTCCACGTAAATCGCTTTGCCGCCGTACGTACGGATCAGCACCTGGTCGTTCGCACGCAGTTCGCTCCAAGCGACGCGCGCGCCGTTACGGAATACGAATGCGTTCGCATCAAGCTCAACACTTACCGTTTCGTTATTGGAAGCTTTCACCTGCAGGATGTTGTTCGCAACAGGAGCGACAACCGAGCCTTTGACGGATGTATGATCCGGCAGCTGGCTGCCCGTACGGTCAAGCAAGGCCGCAAGCTCTGCACGCGTTACCGGTTGGTTCGGACGGAACGTATTGTCTTCGTAACCGTCGATCAAGTTTTTCTCAAGCGCAACGGCGATGTAACCGACCGATCCCGCTGGAATTTTGTTCGAATCTTTAAACGGAAGCTTAGCATTCATCTTGGCCTTCGCTTCGTCCTGCAGCTTGAGCGCCTTCACAAGCAGCGTCGTCGCCCACAGACGGTCCGCTTCTTTCTCCGGCTGCACCATGGTGTCGGTTTCCGTGAACAGGTCGTTCTGCAGCGCCACAGACACGTAGCCGACGGCCCAAGGATATTTCTCCTGTACCTTCTTCGCATCGCTGAAGTTCAAGTTCGCCTGCTTCGCTTCCGGCGATTCCGCTTGGTCGCGGAGACCCATCAACCGGACGGCGGCGGTAATCGCCTCGATGCGGCTGATCGTTTTGCGAGGCTGGAATGTGCCGTCTTCATAGCCTTCGAATACTTTCTTGGATGCCAGGCTCGCTATGTATCTGGCCGCCCACTCCACGTCTTTTCCTCTTAGATCGTCAAAGGTAAGTTTGATTTCAAGGTTAGCGCTCTTCGGCGTATACTTCGTCTGGATCGAGCTGCGTTCGTTGCGGTCGTTATCTTTGCGGTCTTTGTCACGGTCTTTGTCGTTACCGTGTGCAAATGCAGCCGTCGAACTTCCCAGCACCATGGCCAGCGTCAATCCCGAAACAAGCGTTTTTTTGAATGTGTTGTTCATCATCAGATCTCCTTTAACCGGGTAGAATGAATAAAAGGCTGTAAGACCTCAGAACCTTCGCGAAGTGTTCCTGGATTCACCCATAGCTTTCGCCGCTTGGAAAATGTTTGTGGGGGTGCCACTTACTGATCCGTCGCAAAAATGATAGACTTATCTCTATACCCCCCAAAGGAGCGATATGAAAACCGATGAAACGCAAAGGAACTACGCTGTCCGTCGTCCTGGCGACGGCGGCTCTCCTCATGGTCGCAGCCATTTATTTATTTACGAATACGTCTTCTCCTTCCCGGACGGAAACGCAGTCGCAGACACAGCCGACAAGCGATTCGAACAAGAACGCCGTCGTACATACGGAAAGCGCACAATCCCTGCAGACGAAAGATACGGCGCTCCCTGCGGACAAGGTTGACGTGCTCATCGTCGGCAGCGAGCTGGAGGGGCTGTACTTGGCCCGCGCTGCGGCGGACGAAGGGCTGAAAGTGAAAGTGATCGACCCGCGCGAGGCGTTCGGCGGCCAGGTGCTGCAGGGAGAGATGTTGTTTCTCGACGAAACGCGCGACGACAAGCACCGGCTGCTCGTGCAAGGACGGGCGAAAGAGCTGTTTGACGGCTTCCGGCAGGGCAAGATCCGTAAGCTGAAGGAATTCGAGCAATACTTCGAACAGCTGAGCAAAGACATTCCCGTCGAGCAGGGCGTCGTCATCGAAGGCATTGAGCTGCAGCCCGGCGAGTTTGGCCCGCAGGCGGTGAAGGCGGTCGTCTACAAATCGAAGGACGGCCAGAAGAAACGGATCGAGGCGTCCTACTGGGTAGACAACACCGACTTCGCGGCCTTGGTCGGCAAGCTGCAGGTGCCCCGGCTGCCGGGACTGGAAGCCTTTTACGGCCAGAACAACGTCGAGTATATGAGCGCCGGCCTGATGATGAAGTTCAAGAACGTCGACTGGGCGAAATTCCAGAAGCAGTTTAATGAATTAACGAAGGAAGAGCGTAATGCGAAGTACGGCTGGGGCTCGGTCGACGGCAGCTTCGCCATCAGCCTCTCGGGCATGACGAGCCGGTACAAGCCGACGAACGATCGCGTATTCTTGCGGGGATTGAACGCGGTTAACCAGCGGGACGGCGAAGTGTTGATCAACGCCTTCCTCATCTACACCGTCGATCCGTCGAACGACGCTTCCATCCGGGAGGCGATGGAGCTTGGCAAGAAAGAGATGCCGCTCATTCTCGAGCATTTCCGCAAAAATATCGTCGGCTGGGAACACGCGGAGCTGAACGGCTTCCCGAACTACCTATATATTAGAGAGTACAACCATTATGAAACGGATTACGTATTGAAGCCGTCGGACATGCTCGGCGCGAAGATGTTCTGGGACAACGTCAGCATCGCCGGATACCCGCTCGATCTGCAGGGCACCAGCGCCAATAAGTGGGGAATCGAGATGGGACGCCCGGATAAATACGGGATGCCGCTGCGCAGCTTTTTGTTGAAAGGGTTCGACAACGTCATTATGGCCGGTAAAAATGTCGGCGCTTCCGCTATCGCTTACGGCAGCGCGCGCATTCAGCCGAATACGAGCCTGGCTGCCGAATCGATCGGCGTCATCCTCGGGCAAATCCAGGGCCGTCAGAAGCTGCGCGCGGTGACAGAAGCCGATATGCCGGCGCTCCATGCCTACTTGGAAAGCAAGTACAAGATCAAGCTGACCGGCGTGACCGGCAACAACAAGCTGACCGGCTGGACGGCCGACGAGCTCGCTAAGCTCGATACCGGCGAAATCGTGTACCCCTCCTATATAAAAACAAGAAAAAAATAGCGCCGTCCGAGACGGCCTCAGCGAATCGCTCCCGAATGACTTCCGGATGAAGTCGGCCGGGAGCTTTTTTTTTCAATTGACACCCTCGAACAAAACAACTACAATAATTTAGTTAAAAGATTGAACTATTTATCCTTAAAATATTTATTGAAAGAAACGGGGTACCCTTTTTGGATCAATTACATGCATCCTCTCCAATTGAAAAATGGACTCGTTTAGTCATGCGCAAGTGGCACGCCGACATGTCCGTTCTGCTGAAACAAGGATTGCCTATCCAGCAATATTACATGCTCGAGGTGCTTCGCGACGGCCGTCAGATGAAGAGCTCCGCCATTGCCGAGTCCCTTCACGTTACGCTTCCGGCCATTACCAACCTGACACAGAAGCTCGTGTCCGGCGGTTATGTCGAACGGATATTGACGGAAGCGGACCGCCGCGTCGTATACGTACGCATTACGGAGAAAGGACTCGAAGCGCTGAAAGAGCTCGATGACGCAGCAGCCGGACTCGTCGAACGCTTCTGGTCGAGACTTGAGCCGGCGGAAGTGGACGAATTAACCCGGCTGCTCCGTAAAGCGATGCAGCCTAAAGAATAGGCCCGCCCCAACAGCCCCCATTAATTTCACCTCGAAGAAGGAGAATGAAAATGTCAACGACCGAACCGGCAACGAAGGAAACAACGAATGAGAGTCAAGGCGCGGCGGGGAATATCGCGTTTTGGCCGGTGATGATCGGCATCTTTTTCGGATCGTTCCTGGCCTTGCTCGGGATGAGTACGATCAATGTCGCCATTCCCGTCCTAATGAATGAATTTCAAACCGATCTCGGCATGGTGCAATGGACGCTAACCGGGTTCATGCTGTCGACCGGGATCATCTCGCCGATCACGGGATACTTAGGGGACCGCTTCAGCACCAAGTACTTATATGTGACCGCCCTGATCGGATTTACGTTAACGTCGGGCCTTTGCGCAACCGCCTGGAATATCGAATCATTGATCGCTTTCCGGGTTATGCAGGGCGTGTTCAGCGGCATGGTCATGCCGGCGACGATGACCATTATTTATCAAGTCATCCCGCGCAGCAAACAGGCCTACGCCATCAGCATGTGGAGCTTGGCCGCGATGCTGGCCCCGGCGCTCGGGCCGACGCTCGCCGGCTGGCTGATTCAATCGTTCGACTGGCGCTGGTTGTTCTACATCAACCTGCCGTTCGGCGTCCTCGCTGTCGTCGTCGCTGTCAAAATGATACCTTATTACCGGCTTAATACGCCGAAATCGTTCGATTTGTACGGATTTATTACGGTGATCATCTCCAGCGCCTCGCTGCTCGTTGCCTTCAGCGAAGCGCATCGCTTCGGCTGGGCATCGTGGAAGACGCTCACGCTCATCACGGTCGGGCTGGTCAGCCTGTTCCTGTTCATCCGGCGCGAGCGCAGCACGCCGCAGCCGCTGCTGAATTTGAGCGTATTTAAGTATCCGCGTTACACGTTTACCTTGATCATCAGCTGTATCATGACCATCAGCCTATACTCCGGCACGTATTTGACGCCGGTGTTCCTGCAGAACATTCAGCACGTGTCGGCGTTCGATACCGGCCTTATCCTGCTGCCGTCTTCGCTTGCGATGGCGATTTTCATGCCGATTACGGGCAAGCTGTACACGAAAATCGGCCCGATGTGGCTGATCATCTCCGGTATCGTGCTGATGTCCGTCGGCACGGCCGCAATGGCGCAATTAAGCGTCGACATTCCGCACAGCTATATCGTGTTCTGGATGACCGTACGGAACATAGGAATCGCGCTGGCCATGATGCCTTCATCCAATGCGGGGATGGAAGTTATTCCGAGAGAATTGTCCGGACACGCTTCGTCGGCGAATAACTGGACTCGCCAAGGACTCGGTTCCTTCTCGATCGGTTTATTTACAACGATGCTCGCCTCCCGGGTAACCGTGCACGGGGAGGAGCTTGCCGCTTCCGGTGCGGTCCAAGACAAGGCGCTGCTCGGCGCACAGGCGTTCACGAACAGCGTGAACGATGTATACTGGCTGGCCACATTCATCGTGCTCGTCGGCATACCGTTCGCTTTCGTGCTCCGCAATCGCAAGAAGCCGGATAACGACGTGAACAAAACGGCGAAGGAAGCCGCCCGGCCTGCAAGAGGCGTAAGCGGCTAGACGCCTCTGCGCCGCGAAACGAAAGCGGGATTTCATGAATGATTTTGCGCTTTCCGGGCGCATCAAAGAAAATAGCGGAACTGAGGTACCTTATTTGCTGGCAGACGGCTCACAAACTGCCGTTCACTGCAAAAAGCGCACTCAAGTTCCGCTATTTTTTCGGTTATAATTCCATTTACAGGTATTCATGCTTCGTGGGTAGTTTCGCTAAAACCGCAGTTTTAGCTGCAGCTTCATGTCCGAGCCGTCAAACGAGACGCTGCGGATGCCGATATGCCGGGGCATATACGAATCCAGCCGAATGTCGAGCGGATCGAGCTGGAACCAATCGAGGGGAAGCGACGCCTGCCGGATGTTGGTGCCGACATGCCGGATCGCCAAGACCGGCTCCTGCCAGGCAAGCTCGAAGCGAAGCTTCGCGCTTGCCGGCCAGCGCTCCTTGACGAGCAAGTTCACGTCGGCCACGAGCGTACCGTCGCGCAGCGTAAAGCGCGCCCCCGTTACGGTTGCATCGGGATGGACGCGGGGCCGCGCGGCCAGCGATTTTTTGATCAGCGAGTCGACCTCGCTTTCGCTCAAGCTCACTTCGAACTTTCGCTCCAGCAGCAGAGCCGCCAGCTTGTCGTCTAATCGCAGCGGCGCATAACTTAAATCGAGCGCTTCCGCCGGCTTGACGTACCATAGCGCGGCAGCTCCGGCCAAAGCACCGATGATGAGCACGGCGATCAACGCTTTCACAGCTTTCATCGCAGCCCCTCCCTCCTTGCTGCACGCACATTCCCCCGGCGCCGCGCTTATCCCGGCCTGCACGGGGTCGGAGGCGGCTCACCGGCCGCATTCGCAAGCCGTTATCGGGGCCGGAGACTCGAGCCGGTCTATGCCGGTTCTCCGCACCAGCCCTTCCGGAGCGCACCCGCTTCCCGCTACTTCCGCTTATGGCTGCGCTCCGCCTTCGGCATGTCGGTGCGTTCCGGCTTCGACTTCAGCCAGCGCGGCGCGCCTTTGTTCTTGCGTTCGCGTTCGCGCTCCCGCTCCGTCTGGCGCTTGTCCGGCACCGCCGGCGCGCCCTTCTTCACCGGCCCCTTCGCCTTCGGCGCTTGACGCTGGACCGGGGCGCTGGCGGTTTCGGCCCGCAGCGCTTCGCTGCGGCTGCTCATCTGCGACGCTGCGGCGCGCCCCTCGCCGGCTGCCCGCACGCTTCGCTTGTCTCCGGCGGCCGCGCGTCCCGCTCCCGCAAGCTTCCCGGCGCTTTCTCGCGGCATTGCCGGACGTCCGTCCTCCGGCTTCCTGCGCTCCGCCGGGTTCCTGCTGTCAGCACCGGGTTCCCCCGCGACGGCGCCCCGCCCCGGCTTCGGATCGAACACTTTGCCGTGCGACATGATTTTACGCTGCAGATCGATGCCCAGCGACTTGGCGAATTTGTCCATAATGAAATGTTCCCGCGGCGTAACGATCGAAACCGCCGTTCCTTTACGCCCCATCCGGCCGGTACGGCCGACACGGTGCACATAATGATCCGCATCCACCGGCGGATCGAGGTTGAAGACATGCGTTACCTGAGGCAGATCAAGTCCGCGCGCAGCGACATCGGTCGCCAGCAGCAGTTGAAACCGCCCGGCGCGGAACGCCTGCATCGCTCTGGCCCGTTCCTGCTTGAAGGAATCGCCGTACAGCCCTTCGACCGATAACCCGGCATACTTCAGCTTCGCTACCGCTTCACCGATATCGTCGGTCTCGTTAATGAATACGATGGCCTGCTTCGGATTATATAGCCTCACCAAGCGCCGCAGCGTGTCGATTTTGTCCCGCTCTTCGCTGACGAAATATAAATGCTCCAGCGTTTCCGATGTCCGTTGACTCGGATTGACCCGCACATAGACCGGGTCGCGCATCCAGCGCTCGATGACGGCCTGCAGCTGCGGCGGATACGTCGCCGAGAAGAACATCATCTGCCGGTCGCGCAGCATTCCTTTGAGCAGCGCTTCGACTTCACCCATCGAGCCGAGCTCAAACACCTGATCGACCTCGTCCACCACGACCATGCGGATGCCCGACAGCTTCAGCTTCCGCAGCTTCACCAGTTCCTGCACCCGTCCAGGCGTGCCGACAACGATCTGCGGCTTCAGCTTCAGCTTATCGATCTGTCGCTCGATCGACGCCCCGCCGATCAGCTGCTGCACGCGAATACCCGTATCCTTGGTCAGCTCTTCCAGCGTCTGCACGATCTGCATGCCAAGCTCCCGCGTCGGCACCAAGACCAGCGCCTGCACTTCACGCAGCGGCGCTTCGATGCGGTGCAGAACCGGCAGCGCATAGGCAAGCGTCTTGCCCGTACCCGTTTGCGATTGGGCCACGACATCTTTGCCTTGCAATGCCGGCGGAACCGCCTCCGCCTGAATCGGCGACGGATCGGTGATCCCAAGCTCCGCTAACCGCTTCACATACGGCGGATCGATCCGTAACGCCGAAAACCCCGTTAAACTCATGTCATCATCCCTTCAGTTGCATATCGTGATCCTAGTATACCAAATTGTTCCGCGAATTTCCCCTGCCCCGTCTTGACCGAGCGCTTGTTTTTATATACCTTAGTAAAAAGAATTCATTTTATAAAGAGAGGGTTCAACCCGCTATGCGTACAAAGATCGAGATCGTATCTGTAAACGTTGGCCGTCCCGCCCCCCTTGCTTACCAGAACAAGATCGTCCCCTCCGGCATCGGAAAAACGCCGGTGTCCGTACCTCTGCAACTCTCTCTACTCAATCTTGACGGAGATGAGCAGGCGGATCTGGTTCATCACGGCGGCCGGGATAAAGCGGTATGCGTTTATTGCGTCGAGCATTACCCGTACTGGGAGTCCTTGACAGGCTCGACCCTATCCTTCGGGGCGTTCGGAGAAAATGTGACGGCAGGCGGGCTTACGGAGCTTGAAGCTTATATCGGAGATACGTTTCAATGGGGAGACGCGATCGTACAAATCAGCCAGCCCCGCCAGCCTTGCTTTAAACTGGCAGCCAAGCACGGCTGGCCGGAACTTCCGAAGCAAGTCGAAAAAACCGGATATACCGGTTATTATTTCCGTGTACTGGAAGAAGGCCGGGTGTCCGCAGACAGCAGCCTGCAGCTGCTCGAGCGTGACCCGCAAGCCGTAACAATCGACTATGCCAATCGAATCATGTATCGGGACCAAACAAATGCCGCCGCTATGGAGCGTCTGCTCCAGCTCCCCGCGCTTTCGGCAAGCTGGCAGGCTACGTTCCGCAAACGCCTAGCGAAACTGAACTAACCCTATATTATTCGCTCATCTCCTGCCGCTTGCGGGTAATCCACGTAAACACGGCATCCAGGGCCCGTTCGTCCTCCTCCTTCGGAAAACGATGCCCGAGCCCTTCGTACAGCTCCATCGCATAGTCCTTGCCGGCCGCTTCGAGCGCCAACGCAAGCTTGCGTGCCTGCTCCACGCTCACCTGGTGATCCGCGGTGCCGTGCACGATCAGCACGGGAACGTCGATCCGGTCAATCCAATATACTGGCGACCGGGCTTCGTACGCGTCCGTTTGCTTCTTCGGATGTCCGACGACCCGCTTCAGCATCCGCCGCATGTCGACTCGCTCTTCATACGTATCGAGCAGGTCGCTGACCCCGCCCCATACGACAACCGGCCCCGCACCGGGGCATTCCTTCGCAGCGAGCATCGCCATCAGCGCCCCTCGCGAGAAGCCGATCAGCGGCACCGGACCGCTCTCGACCTCGGGCAGAGACTGTACCATGGCGAGGGCGTGGCATACGTCGAAGCGATCCTCACCGGCGAAGTCTTCACGGCCTTCGCCGCCCTCATTGCCGCGGTAGAAAGGCGCAAACACGGCATACCCCCGGCGGGCCATGGAGAAAATGCGGCGCTTTCGCACCATTCCTACCTTGCGAATGCCGCCGCGGCAGTAGATGACGGCAGGCATTGGCATCCGCCCTTCGGGTACTGCCAAATATCCTTTTACCTTCAGACCTTGACTGATATATGTCAGTACGTACAATAAAATCCCTTTTGCTGCGCTCCTGAGCGGTTGTCTCTCCACCAGTGTCCCGTCCTGCTCCGATTTTACGCAAGCTCTTGAGAACTCACCGATGCTGCTATCCGAACCTATCGTTTCCATTGCCATTCGAGTTCACGCTCCATTTTGACACATCCCGCTTCGGGAGTTACACTAAAACTTATTATGACCGGAAAGGTGGGCTTTCAATGAATGCACGTTTTACAACCGAATTCGACGCGCTGCTTGAGAAATTTGCCGAGCTTCTAACCGGGGACACTTCTCCCGAGATGGTAGAGAAAATAAAAGTATGGTCGATTTACAACCATATTCATAAGACGATGCCGGCGCTCGCCAGCCATTGGAACCAGAACCATCCGGAAAGTAAAGCGGACATCCGCGCGCTGTACGAAGAAGTCCGTAACCTGAACCAGAAGCTGAAAGAAGCCAACAAACAGACGGAGGGATGACCTCCGTTTATTTTTTGTTCAACAGCTTGTAGCCGATCCGGTCAAAAAGCCGTGGGAACAGCTGATACAGCTTGACCCCCGCCGCAGCTGTGAACGGCAAATTGACCTCCGGCGTCCGCCGTTCGATAGCCTGCAGCACTCGTTCAGCCACCTGCTCAGGCTTGAGCATAAACCATTTCACGTTCTTCACGTAGCTGCCCGACGGATCGGCGATATCGAAGAACGGCGTATCGATGGGTCCCGGATTCACAGCCGTCAATGACACGCCTGATCCGACCAGCTCCTGCCGCAAGCAGTTCGTTAGCCCCAGCACCGCATGCTTGGTAGCCGAATAACCGCTTGATTTGGCCGAACCGATCTTGCCGGCCATCGAAGCGATGTTGACGATATGGCCGCTTCCCCGCTTTAGCATAGAAGGCAGCACCGCTTTCGTGCATCGGACCGTCCCCATATAGTTAACGTCCATCATATTTTCGAACTCGCGAAGCGGCGCATTGACGAAAGAGTCGAACACCCCGTAACCCGCATTGTTGATCAGGATATCGATCCTTCCGTATTCGCGCAGAATACGCCCCATTACGTCCTCCACCTGTTCGGCGGACGTCACATCCAGCGCATAGGTCCCGTGAGGACCGCGAATACGGGCTGCAGCTTCGGCCAGCTTCGTTTCCGATCGGGCAGCCAGCACCGGCACCGCCCCACGCTCGGCAAACATGTGGGCCATCAAGGCCCCAATACCGCTGGACGCTCCCGTAATGATAACGATTTTATCTTGAAAAGACATGCTTCTATCCCCCTAGTCATAGGTTAAACCGACAAAAAAGCGAAAGCGCCGCTGTCCGGGTCGGATCAGAGTATCGCCTTCGCTTAAGCTTATACATATTGCGGGTGAGATAGCAACAAAATCTTCTTTGTCTTTTACGTGATCAAAACCTGAATATCCAGCTCACCAATTCCTTCCATAATCAACGGAATCGTCAACGCCTTCTTGGCGTCGAACCCTGCGGAAGAGGCGGAATGCAGAAGCTTCGGCGGTGTAATGTCTACGCGGACGCCCTGGTTAAACAACATCGTGCTTGCATTGCCGCTGATCATATTGCCCAGCTCGGAGATTGCGCTCTTGCTCATGTCATCCAATTCCGTGATCAAGAAACCGCCCATCATCGCCGAAACGACTTTGAGAGCGACGCTCTCATGCAGCCCGAATACGATGTCACCTTGCATTTGTCCCGTCATGCCGATTTGGATCCATATGTAATTCTCAACAAACTTTACGTCCTTGATGCCAAGCTGCCCGGTGGACGGTCGAATATTGGCGACCTGTTCAATAACGATTCTAGCTGATTCCAGAAACGGATTAATTAGCTCTGCTTTCATTCGAAGACCGGTCTCCTTTTCGACAAATCCTTTGTACTCGTAGGACTTATTATTACTTCATTATACCTAATATCAAGCTCGGCGTATAGGCATATTCCTGTGATATACTTCACAAGAATAACGAATTTCCTAAACTTCTCCTATAAAGCCATCGGCAAACATGGATCCTTCGTCCCCAAAACGCGATTTTTCGCCAACAATCGCCCCTCACCCCGCAGCAGTTCCATCCCGGCTACAACGACATCGATAAACCCGCTGATGCTGAAGTAACAGCCCTGAAGCTCATATGCCATCCAACGCGGGTTGCACATCGTTCCTGCTTGCCGTACCCTTATATATCCCAGCCGAAACTGTCATACACAACGCCTTCCCTGATCCTGGAAATCGCCTGACGAACGTGCGGAATCGTAGCGTCAGGAAGTATCTCAAGCGGAAACCATGCCATCTCCGAGCATTTCTCCGGCTCGTTGTTGAACGGTTCTCCTTCCCATGCGTTGACGCGTAGAAAAAAATCGACCCACTCCCCCGAGTCCGACATCCGGTGCATCACAAGCACAACCTCCAAATTGTCCGGATGAAGCCGAATACCGATTTCCTCCTCCGCTTCCCGGATCGCTGCCTGTTTCACTTCTTCACCGCCATCCAGTTTCCCCGCCACCAGACTGAACTTTCCGTCCTCATAGCCCGTATTGGTTCGCCGCAGCATCAGGAGCTTCCCTTCGCGTACAAACAGCAAATAAACGGCGCCGTATATATGAAACCATGGTTTATCCATTCATCCCACCTGCTTTGCTCATCATATTCCTGAAACACAGCTGCCATCGCTTTAGATCCCGTCCAGGTTCCAAGACAACAAGCCGCCCGTTTTCCCCATCGTGTTGGCTGCTCCTATCGCAAACATCGTCGCGCCATACGACGCCTACTGGAGTAACACTTCTCACCCTGGCCTCATCCTTCTTCCATTGTATGCATTCAACAAAATCCGCACACAGGAAGTTGAATTGGATAATAATAATAACATTAGTAGATCTGTTTACCGTTCATTGATTCCTGAACCTCTGCCTGGTTTACGTCCCGTTCTTTTGTCTCGTTACCCCATTTCACGGTCCGTATCCTCTTGCCTCGTTTGTCCCTCATTCATTAGTCGCACGGCCCCCTTCTTCACCCTGAGTTCTCCATCCTGACTTCTTCATACTCAACCTTCATACTCAACCTTCATACTCAATTCTTAGTCCAGACTTCCTCTCCCTTTCCCCCACCTGCTGGCCCTCTATCGTTGTTTTCCCCCACTTCTTCAACCTCCTGCTCCTCCATCTCGCTTGCCCCTGCATTTTTCAATCCCCTACTACTCCATCTCGCTCGACCCTGATTTTCTCAACCTCCTACTTCTCCACCTCGCTTGCCCCTGCATATGTTCTCAACCTCCTACTTCTCCACCTTGCTTGCCCCTGCATGTTCTCAACCCCCTACTTCTCCACCTTGCTTGCCCCTGCATGTTCTCAACCTCCAGCTCCTCCACCATGTCATTACCCCAACTAGTCTTCGGTTACTATCCCCTTTACTCAGGCAAACTATAGGACGACGTACTTAAAGAAGCTAGCCTAGAAGAGGCTACATGTTAATTAAAATAGAACTTGAAATAAGAACAAATGTTTGATATTATTAACAACAAGAACATTTGTTCCCTATTTTGTAAATAAGGAGCCTTGTTTATGGACCTTACCATGATGACGCCGCCTTTCAATTTTCCGACGGAAACAGCTTGCTTCGAAACTTTATTTCAGGCAAAATGGCCTAATGGCTTCATTTGTTCACGCTGCGGGCATCGTCACGCTTACCAGATTCATACTCGCAGACTTCCTCTATATGAATGTCACGCCTGTCGCTACCAAAACTCTCTTATTGCCGGTACTGTCATGGAAGGCAGCCGAACCGATATGCGCAAATGGCTGCACGCCATATTTCTCATTTCTCGTACGGATTCCGGTATTAACGCAAAGCATCTCAGTAAAATCATCCGCGTTACCTACAAAACCGCTTGGCTTATGCTCCAAAAACTTCGTCATGCCATGAATCAAGCGATCGATAGCGATCTTCTCTCAGGAATTGTACGAGTGAATATCGCTCATTACGGACGCCCCCATTGTCCGATCATAGTGCCCCACCCTCAAAGACAACCTCTGTTTATCGCTGCAACCATGAAAGAAAGTGGAGAGCCTTGCCGCTTCAAGATAAAGCATCTTTCCAAAGAATACTTAAACGATGGACTGGTTCGTCGCACCGGCACGCAACTATTCACTGAGCAGCATGTGGATCAGACGGCTAATGTCGATATAGAATATATAACTGCGCGTTTTAGTCCTCGCCGATTTCATCGTTTACTCGCCGTGGCTGCAGATGCAGGCCGCTGGATTAACCTTACCTTCCATGGAATCGGGCCTAAGCACCTCCAAACTTATATGGACGAATACTGCTACCGCCTTAATCTTACACTGCGTGATACACCAATTTTCCACAATATGCTACGCCTTTCCGCCACTACCGCTGCTGTACCTTATTCTGTAATTATTCAAAAATTGGCCTGTTCTTACTACTAAGTATCGGCAGTTGTCATCATTCATCACAGTTGTTTTTGACGTGCTGTTTTGTCATGCCCTGCACCTGCTTCCCATTTCAAGCAGTACTCGTCATATCTGCTTCTACTGCGGCTTATTTCGGATTTACGTACTTCTTCTTTCCTTACTTTGGTTTTATTTCTTCTGTTCTTTGATTCAAGTCTGCTCTCATAAGCTTGCTTGCTTCTGACTTACTTACTTCAATTTTACTTACTTCTGTTTGATTACTTCTGTTTGCTCATTCTTGTTTGCTCATTCTTGTTTGCTCATTCTTGTTTGCTTACTCTTTACTTCCTACTCCTGTTTACTTAATTTCTGTTACTTACTACTTCAACTTTGTATTCTTCAGTTCTTTCACGCAGCTCCGCTTTCTTCAATCTGCTTTCTTCAATCTGCTTTCTTCAGTCTGTTTTTTCTTCGGTCTTACTCTCTTCAGACCGTTTTCTTCAGCCTGTTTCCAGTCTGTTTTCTTCAGATTGCTTTCTTCGGTCTTACTCTCTTCAGTCCGTTTTCTTTAGGCTTGCTTACTTTAGTTGCGCGGTTGAATTGAATAAGGCTTCTTCAATTTTCCTGAGACAACGGGATAACATTCAAAAGGGTCGCTGAGTTATGACCCTGACCCTGACCCTGACCCTGACTCTGGCTCTGGCTCTGGCTCTGGCTCTGACTTTGGCCCTGAACCCAACTCCATATTGGCGGCTCAATCCAGTTCTCCATGCCCCCTTCCCATCCCAATATATGGAAATAAAAAACAAAAAAACCGTTCCCTTCATCTTACAGGAACGGTATATTGGTTTTAAATAACGAAGTCAAGAGCGTCCTCGTAAGCATAGTACGTGTGAGTGCCGGCGAGAGCCGGGGCATAGACGTGGAGGGAAACGGTTCTAAGGGGACCGTTATTTTTCATTTGATGAATTTGCCCTCGTGGTGCATGAAAATATTCATCAGCCGTAAGAGCCGTCTGCTTCTTAAGCTGCGGGAAGCCGTAAGCATCAAGCCCGTAAATACAATTGGACAGGGTCCCCTCCAGGACAAGCGCACAGCCGATCGACCTGCCGTGGTCGTGTATCCAAGTTTGCGCGCCCGGCGGCAGATGGACTAGTACAATTTCCGCGGCATTGCTGCGGAAGAGACAAGTTCGGCCGTAAGGAAGTCCTTTCGGCTCCGTCACATCATCTTTGAACACTTCGGCTGTCAGTCCCTGCTCTGCGATCCATTGCTGCAAAATGCGCGGGGACGGTTTCCTTATGGAATCGAGCGTTTGCTCGAGTGTTTCGATCCCTTTCATGCTCATTTCTCCTCCGTGATTCAATTTTATTTATGAATTTGATCAATTTTCCTTATACTTATGTATGCTGTCGCGCCCATTGGGGTGATGACTTATTAAGAATGTTTTAAGAATTCAGCTCTGCCTTTGTTAAGATTTTGCAGCTATACTGTATTCAGCAACAAGACGCCTACAAGATATGTCATCATGTGAAGGAGGTCGGCCGGTTATGACGCAGCCCACGATTCTATTGGTGGATGACGAAAAAGAAATCATCGACCTGCTCGAAATATATTTAAAGAACGAAGGTTTCCATCTGCTTCGCGCAGGCAGCGGGACTGAGGCTCTCCAATTGCTCGAAAAAGAAGATGTCGATCTGATCGTGCTCGACATCATGATGCCGAAGATGGACGGAATCCAAACGTGCATGAAAATCCGCGAGCAAAGAAACATGCCGATCATCATGCTTTCCGCCAAAAGCCAGGACATGGACAAAATTTTGGGACTCAGCACAGGAGCCGATGATTATGTCACGAAACCGTTCAACCCGCTGGAGCTAATCGCCCGCATCAAGTCGCAGCTTCGCCGTTATACGCGGCTGAATGTCTCGCTTCCGAATAAGGAGTTTGAACTGGAAATCGACGATCTCACGATTAATACATCGACGCACGAGGTCAGGCTGGACGGTCGGGAAATTAAATTGACCCCTCGGGAGTTTGCGATTTTGGAGCTGCTTGCCCGTCATCGCGGAAAAGTGTGGAGCATCGAAAAAATTTACGAGGCTGTTTGGAGAGAAGCGTATTTGAATTCGGATAACACGGTAATGGTCCATATCCGCAAAATACGAGAGAAAATCGAGGATAATCCTCGGAAACCAAGGTTCATCAAAACGGTTTGGGGAGTTGGATATAAAGTTGAGTAAGTCATTGAAAGTTAAAAAACCTCGGAAGCCTATGCTTGAGCGCTTTCCCTTCACATGGTTTCCGTTTACGCTGCTGCGGGCATTTATCTACTTCATTATCGATATGTACCATCTGGCTCGCAATCATGTGGAACGAAGCGTTCGTCTTCAACTGGTCTTGACATTTTCCGCTTGCTTTGGGGCCGCTCTTCTGTTCTACGGAATAAGCTCGGCCTTATTCGGACAGATCAATAAAGGAACGGTCATCGATTATACGATGGGCATCGAACGCATTGATAACGAAGCCCGGAACCTGGTTCGAATTCTGGAACCGCCTTCTTATGAAGACGAAATAGAAGCTGAAGAACCGGTTGCTCCCTCGGAAGTGGCCGTTGAAAGGATACCGGAGCCGGGAATCGTTCAACACCATGCGACCGAACCGGGCAGCCCCGGTCATCCGCCCGATACGCAAATGGAAGACGATCCGAACAAGCGGCGGCAGGACGATTACGAAAACCGGCTGCGCTCGTTCACTTCCACCGTCAAACGACTGGCAGCTAATGAGAAGTTTAAAATTGTAGTTACCGATCTTTACGGGAAAGTCGTTTTCCGCAGTGAAAACGCCCCTGAGATGTATGTGGACGTACACAGCGTCATTCGCAATGCGATGGATACCCGAAACGATTTCCGGGATTCGCGTACGGAATTTTCCAGCTTCTATCCGGTTACGTATAACAATCAAAAATCTTACTTGGTCGTGACAGGCATCCCGCAGCCGCATATTAGCTATGTGAAAGGTCAAAGTCCGATTTCGATGCTTAGCGCGTTGGGCGTCTTTATCTTCCTGTTCTACTTTATGACGCAGCGCAAAATGCGTTATTTGGAAGAACTTGCCGGAGGCTTGCGGATCATCTCTACCGGAAATTTAGACCACAGGGTGGTCGAGCGTTCACGCGACGAGCTCGGCTCCTTAGCCCGGGATATGAATCAAATGGTCAGCGAGCTGCAGCTCAAGATGGAGGAAGAGCGCCGGGCCGAACGATTGAAGAACGAGCTTGTCACGAATGTATCCCACGACCTTCGTACGCCTTTAACGCTCATTATGGGGTATTTGCGGCTGCTGCATGACAAGAACTATGAATCGCCGGAGCAAGCGGCAGGTTACGTCTCGATCGCCTACAGCAAAGCGGAAAAGCTGAAGGGGCTGATCGACGATCTGTTCGAGTACACGAAGCTCTCGAATCAAGACGTGCCTCTCCATAAGCGCGGAGTCGTGCTTAATGAAGTGCTGGAACAACTGCTGGAAGAGTATGTGACGCTTAGCGAAGAAGAAAAGTTGACGCTAATCCGAAGCATCCCGCAAGACAAGCTCATCGTTCAAGTCGATGTGGATAAAATCATCCGTGTCTTCGATAATTTATTGAGCAACGCGATCAAATACAGCCCGAAACCGGGCGTCATTTCGGTGGGGCTCGCCCAAGACAAACAACATGCCGTCGTTCGCATCAGCAATAAGGCGGATGCTTTGACACGGGAGGAGCTGGAGCTGTTGTTCGACCGGTTCTATCGCATCGATCCCGCCCGCGGCTCAACCACAGGCGGCTCCGGACTCGGCCTTGCGATCGCCAAAAGCATCGTCGAATCGCATAACGGCCAAATTTGGGCCGAGTCGGACGACGGAGACATACATTTTTATGTTAAACTGAAGCTGGTATCCTAAGGATACCGGCTTTTTACATCATGGAGAGGATGATCGCCATCATGCCCGGGTTTTTACTCGATTTGGACGGAACGTTATATCACGGCAACCGGCCGATTCCTTACGCCGCCGAATTTGTAAATTATTTGAGGGAGCGACGCTATCCGTTTTTATTTCTAACGAATAATTCTTCACGTACGCCGGATGAGGTGGCGGCGCATTTGGAGAAGACCGGAATCTCGGCGAATCCCTCGGAGGTGCTGACCTCTTCGCAGGCGGCGGCTTTATATCTGCGCAGATTGCCGCTGGCTAACAACCGGGTGCTGTGCATCGGGGAGCAGGGCTTGAGACTTGCGCTGACAGATGCCGGTTACGAGCTGGCCGAGCCCCACGATGAGGCGGGCACCGTATCGGCTGTCGTCCAAGGCATTGACCGTGCCTTCGATTACAACAAATTAAGGGCGGCGACCTCTCAGCTGCGCCGCGGCGCCATTTCGGTGTTGACCAATCCCGACCATCTGCTGCCCTGGAACGGCGAGCTAACACCGGGCGCAGGCTCCATTGCCGCATCGATCGAGCGGGCTTCCGGCATCGCCCCCGTCGTGATCGGCAAGCCGTCAAGCATCGTCATGCAAATTGCGGTGGACAAGCTGCGGCTTCCCGCTTCGGATATTTGGACAGTCGGCGATAACTTGGCGACGGACATCAGCGGCGGCGCAGCCATCGGCAGCCGGACGGCGCTCGTTCTGACCGGGCTTGTGACGGCGGTAACGGCCGCGGATGATATGAGCCGCAGCGGTGTAACGCCGGACGTCATATGCAATCATTTAATGGAACTGGCCGAGGCGATCGGGTAAACGATCGCCTCTTTTTTTGGTTTGACTTTTAGAAAAGTCGCTGTTATTATTTAAACTACTTAATTATTTTGTACTCAACTATTAAGTAATAAAAAATTAAATCAATGAATTAAAAGTGTCCATTTGAAGGAGGTGACATTGCGATGGAAACATCCCGCGAGGCTCAAATCGAACGGTTCCAGCGAGCGTTCTTTACCTTGTTCAAAAAGCTTGGTCCTGAACTTGGTTTACCTGACCATATTACGCTAACCGGACCGCAGACCATGATGCTTTACACGATCAGCCAAATGGGCCCCTGTCCCGCCGGCAAGCTCGCCGGCAAGATGGAGGTTACCCCCAGCGCGATTACTGTCATGATCGACCGGCTCGTCCAGAACGGATTCGTGGAACGGAAGCATGACGAACTGGACCGAAGAATTGTGCTGCTTCAAGCCACGGATAAAGGCAAGGAAGTACTGAAAGAGCTGAACAAGCTGCGAACCGCGGCTATCCACACCTACTTGTCTCATGTAGAGGCGGATGAATTGGAATTATTTTTGACCACATTCGAAAAAATTGTTAAAAAAATCGAAGAATAACGGGCGTTTTCATAATGAAATACTACCTAGAGGAGGAGCCAACTATGGAGGTAAAACTAAATGCGGAGGATACAACGACAAAACACCGCGGCCTGCTGATCTCAGGGCTTATTATCGCGATGCTGTTCGGCGCCTTGGAAGGGACGATCGTCGGCACAGCCATGCCGCGTATCGTCGGGGAGCTCGGCGGACTTAGCCTGATGACTTGGCTGACGACCGCTTATATGCTGACTTCTACGACGATCGTTCCGATCGCAGGGAAGCTCGCCGACTTGTTAGGACGGAAATCGGTGTACGTATCTGGCCTCATCATTTTTATGGTCGGTTCCGCGCTTTGCGGAATGTCGCAGACGATCGAGCAGCTGATCTTCTTCCGTGCGCTGCAAGGGCTGGGCGGCGGGATTATGATGCCGATGGCAATGATTATTATCGGGGACATTTTTACAGGTGAGCAACGGGCCAAATGGCAAGGGGTATTCGGCGCCATCTTCGGTCTTGCTTCCGTTATCGGGCCGCAGGTCGGCGGCTGGATCGTGGACTCGCTGAACTGGCATTGGGTGTTCTACATTAACTTGCCGGTCGGGATTATCGCGACGATTCTGATTTCACTAGGGTTAAAAGGTGTCAAAGCGGAAGGTCCTGTTCGGTTCGACGTTGCGGGTATGGCTACGATGATCATCGGGGTTGTTTCGCTGCTGCTTGCTTTGACGTTCGGAGGAACGGAGTTCGCATGGACATCCTGGCCTATTATCGGCATGTTCGTGCTATCGGCTATCTCTTTAACGGCCTTTGTATGGATTGAATCGAAAACAAGCGAGCCGATCCTGCCTGTACGTTTATTCAAAAATAGGACGTTCACGGTCGTCAACGGCATCGGTTTCTTTATGAGCATCGGGATGTTCGGCGCGATTATGTTCGTTCCGCTGTTCATGCAGGGCATCGTCGGCATTAGCGCTTCCGCTTCGGGAACCGTCATGACGCCTTTGATGGTTACGATGATCATCGCCAGCGTGATCGGCGGTCAAATCGTGTACAAAATCGGTCCGAAGCTGCAAATGAGCATCGGGATGATCATTATGGCCATCGGCTTTCTGCTGTTGACCACCATGAGCATCGATACGAGCAAGCTTGCCGCCAGCGGCATCATGATGGTGATCGGGCTCGGCATGGGACTGGTGATGCCGCTCTTGACGTTAATATTGCAAGAAAGCTTTCCGAAATCCGAGCTGGGCGTCGTGACGAGTTCCAGCCAGTTTTTCCGCCAGATCGGCGGTACGTTCGGGATGACCATTCTGGGCGTAGTAATGAACAATCGTTCGGATACGCTGCTGTCCGAAAACCTGGTGCCCGTGCTGAAACAGCTTCCTCAGCAGGGCGGCGCGATGGTCGAGAAAATTACGGCCTCCATTCATACGAATCCGCAGGCGTTGTACTCGGCGCTGTTAAGTCCGGAGACGCTGAGCCAATTTCCGCAAGAGCTTATTCATACGATTGTTCCGATCGTGAAATCAGCGCTTGTCGATTCGCTGCACGCCGTGTTTTGGTTCGGGCTGATGTTCGTGCTGCTGGGCGCTCTGCTGACGCCGATGCTCGGCAAAATCAAGCTGGTCAAACAGCCGCGCAAAAAACGCGGCAAGGCGGTTTCAAGCGATGTTGCAACCGAGTAACTGACAAAGGATATGAAAAACTCCCGCAATCACTGAATAAACAGTGCTTGCGGGAGTTTTATTTATGCGCGGGCGGCGGCTTTACCTGTTAATCCTCGATCGGCTTGCCGTATTCCTTGAGACGGTCGTTCAACGCGTCTTCGGCCAGACGCTCCAGCCAACGCAGCTCAATCTCCGCATGCTCCAAGCGCCCCTTCATCATATGCAGCACGGCGCGCGGCACTTGATCGATATGACTGTCGTACAGCTCTCGCAAGGAAGCGGCGAGCTTCCGCTGTTCCTCGAGCTTACCCTGCAGCAAGTCGTGGATCCGCTTCGGGTCGCCGTGCTTGGCAAAGGCCAACGCCGCATACATCGGATGATACACAGCTTTGTTCTCGGCGAACTGCTTGTCGAGCAGCTCTTGGAATAGCCGTCTCCCCGATTCCGTAATGCGGTACACGGTGCGGTCCGGCCGGCCCGCGCTATGCTTGATCGTCTCGATGGCCATCACATAGTCCGCCTTAGCCAGCGTGTCAATCGCGTAATACAGCGAGCCTTCCTGCATTTTGATATAATGCAGCATTCCGCGCTCTTTCATCTTTTGTCGCATTTGATAGGGATGGCTGTCGTTTTCCATCAGCAGCCCCAAGATGACGAGCTTCATGGACATCGATGGTCCACCCGCCTTACAGATGACCGTGCTGTACGGTCGATTCTTCGCCTTCGCCCGCTCCGCCCGGCTTCTGCTGGCCGCGCTGCCCAAGCTCCATCTTGGCTTTGCCCATCAATAAGACGAACATCAGTCCTAACGCTGCGACCAAGATCGAGACCTGGAACACGAACGCAATCGAATCGGCAAGCCCGATAATCAATTTGTCCATGATTTCCTTCGGCACCGCTTGCCGGAACTGTTCACTGAGCAGCACTTGCGGATCGACAGGCGTCTGTGCGGAAGCGTTGTCCGGCATGAGCTCGACGATCCGGTTCTTCAGCGCATACGACTGGATCGTACCAAGTACGGTCACGCCGACGGCCGAGCCGATCGAACGGAAGAACGACACCAGCGACGTAACGACGCCGCGGTATTGGAAGCTGACGCTTTGCACGGACGAAATCGAAATCACCGGGAACTGTGTTCCGATTCCGAGTCCGAGAACGATCATGTACATCGTCACCAGCCATCTCGGCGTATCGACCGCCACCGTGCCGAGCAGTACGGTGGCGACGAGCAGCAAACCGGCGGAGAACAGCATGATGCTGCGAAACGACGCGTTACCGAGAAAACGTCCGCTGAATGCGCTGCTGGCAACCACACCGAGCATCATCGGGGTTAACACGAGTCCTGCGCTTGTCGCCGAGCCTTGAAACACCCCTTGAACGAACAAAGGAATATACGTTGCAGCCGATATCATCAGCGCCCCGTAGAAAAAGCTAATCCCCATGCTCGCCGTAAACAATCGGGACCGGAACAGCGGAAACGGAATGATCGGCGCGGAAGCGGCACGTTCGATAAAATAGAATCCCACGAATAAAACCGCCGCCGCCACGAACAGGCCGATAATGACCGGCGAATTCCACGCGTAATCCTTGCCCCCGAGCTCGAGGCCGAGCATGAGAGCGATGATCGAAGCTGCGAAGACGAGCGTGCCGAGCCAGTCGACCTTGAGGTTCTTGTTTTTCGGCAATACCGGGTGATAGAACAGGGATATGAGGATCAATGAGACAACTCCGAGCGGCAGATTGATATAGAAGATCCACTGCCAATTGACATAATCGGTGAAATAGGCGCCCGCAAGCGGTCCCAGCACGCTGGAAATACCGAAGACAGCGCCGAACAGCCCCTGCGCCTTCCCGCGCTTCTCCGGAGGGAAAATATCGAAGACGATTGTGAACGTAAGCGGCATCAACGCACCGCCTCCGATCCCTTGAATCGCGCGGTAAATAATGAGCTGCAGCATCGATTCGGACGTGCCGCACAGCGCGGAACCGATCATAAAGACGATCAGCCCGAGCAGGAAAAACAGCTTGCGTCCGTACATATCGCCGAGCTTGCCGAATATCGGCATCGATACGACGTTGGCGATCAAGTACGCCGAGAATACCCAAACGAACTGATCCAATCCCCCAAGCTCGCCCAGGATGGTCGGCATGGCCGTAGATATGATTGTTTGGTCAAGCGCAGCCAGCAGCAGTGCCAGCATCAGGCCTGTCACTGTCCACGGAATGTTCGATTTTTTAGTTGCTTCCATCTCAACAGGTCACCTACTTCTTAAATATTTAACTCTAAAGCAATTATACTCAAATTTGAATATATGGCAACTTTCTTCATCGTTTGCCCTTCCCTCTCAAGTAGCATATAATGAAGTGTGACTCACACGTTCACACCTTGGAGAGGGGGTACAACGTGAA
The DNA here is from genome assembly GCF_016586185.1 of Paenibacillus sp. EPM92. NCBI lineage: Bacteria > Bacillati > Bacillota > Bacilli > Caryophanales > Paenibacillaceae > Paenibacillus > Paenibacillus sp. EPM92. The sequence continues at coordinate 17,750 of NZ_BCPS01000054.1, read as the reverse complement.
CCTCAACCAATTGGAAACGTTAATTACGATTTCGAAAACGATGAGTTTCCGCAAGGCCGGTGAAATCTTAAACTTGACGCAGCCGGCCGTGTCCGCCCAAATCAAGAGTTTGGAGGACGAATTCAAAACGGTACTGATTGACCGGAACCAACCGGTCACGCTAACCGATAGCGGTCGCGTGTTTCTCGAGCATGCCATAATGATCCTGCAGACGGTTGAGGATCTGAAGCAGCGGCTCGAAGATTTGAACCAAACGCCGCAGGGCCATATTCATCTGGGCACGACAACTTCAATCGCGATGCAAATTTTGCCGCGGGTTCTCTCTTATTTTCAAGACCAATTTCCGCTGATCAAAACGACGATCCATTCCATGTCAACTTCGCAAATTATGCAAAGCGTCGAGAACGGAACGATCGATATCGGCATCACGTATTTGTTCGACAAGCATCCGTCCCTTGAAAGCTCGGTGCTTTATTATGACACCTTCGAGCTGACGGTAGCCCCGGATCACCCACTGGCCCGGTACGCCCATGTGCCGATCGAACGCATTCACGATTTGTCGCTCATCATGCTGTCCCCCGAAACGGCCGGCCGCCGATTCGTCGATCAAGTGTTCAAGGAACTGAACATCACGCCTCAGATCGTGATGGAGCTGTCCAGCAGCGAAGAAGTGAAACGGATGGTCGAGCTGAATCTCGGCGCGGCGATTATCTCGAAGCTATCGATTCAAAACGAGCTGCGGCTCGGTACGCTTAAAATGGTGAAAGTGAACGAACTGGAAATCAGTCATCCCGTCGGCGTCGTCTACAAGTCCGGGCGTTATTTAAGCTCGGCATTACATCAGTTTTTGCAGGACTTGAAAGGTATGCAGGAAACTCAATTCATCGGTTCGGAGTGAGACAAAAGATGAAATTCGATTTACATACCCACCACGAGCGCTGCGGCCATGCGACGGGCACGATACGCGATTACATCGAAGCGGGTATCGCCCACGGACTTCAGGTAATCGGCATCAGCGATCACTCTCCTTATTTCGCCAGCGACGAAGATCGGGCGCAGCCCGGCATTGCGATGGCCAAAAGCGAGTTCAAGCGTTACGTTGACGAAGTGTTGAAGCTGAAAGCGGAATATGCCGGGCGCATCGATGTGCTGCTCGGCGTGGAGTCGGACTTCTTCCCGGAGCACGCTGATGTGTACCGCGACGTTTATAAGCTGTACCCGTTCGATTACATCATTGGATCCGTCCATTTGTCGGGCGGGGTGAGCATCTTTAACAAGAAGCGCTGGAACGGCTTGTCCGATCGGCAAAAAGTCGAGCAAAAAGAGCTGTACTATGATCTGATCGAGCAATCGGCCCGCAGCGGGATGTTCCATATTCTCGGGCATATCGACGCGATGCGCGGGTTTTATCCGGCGTTCTCGGACATCAAGACGGAAGCGGTGGACCGGACGCTCAAGACGATCGGCGAATGCGGCATTGCGATCGAAATCAACACATCGGGCAAAACGAAGGCGTGCGGAGGCTGGTACCCGATCGACGCCATTCTCGAGCGGGCCCTGCACTATGGCGTGCAAGTCACCTTCGGCTCGGACGCGCACGTTCCGAGTCGCGTCGGGGACGACTGGAACGAAGTCGCCGCGCGGCTGAAGGAGATCGGCTACCGCGAATGGGTGTACTACAAGGAGCAGCGGCCGCAAGTCGTGCCCTTGTAAGAGAAGCTCCTGATCGGAGCCCTTCCGTGGAAGATACTTTCTGATATCTTAAGCAAACCTGCGCACAACTCAAATAGCGGGACTGTGACGAGCACAGTCCCGCTATTTTTCATGATGCCGCAATGCATACGCGAAATACCGCCCTCTGCTTCCCGCAAGGCGGCACGGCCGGCTTGAGCCGGGCTACCGGCGAGCCGAACCGCCGGGCCGGCGGCCAGGCGGCGCAGACGACCGCTTCACGGAGGGCTTGCTTGCCTGAGGGCGGCGAAGCGACGCCGTTTTCACCGATCCCCCGCCCAGCCCGCCGAAGCCGCCAAAGCCGCCGATCAGCTTGAACACCGGGCCGATTTGCTTCATGATGGTGATCACCTTCTGCACCTTGCCCATCGTGGAAATGATGCCGTCCAGCCCGCCTACGCGGTTAAAGAGCGACATGAAGCCGAAACCCGACTCGCCGCCCGCAGCGGCACCCAGACCGCCTGTCGCCGCTCCGCCGGCAAACGGATTAAACAACCCTTGAACTTCCGCCGTGTTAAGCTGCGGCTGCGGATTCGCGATCCGCGGCTTACGCACATTCCCTGGACGACCGCCCTTTCCCGTCGCTGCCGATGCGCTTGCCGCCTGCTTCCGGCGGCCTGAACCGGGGGCGGCCTTTGGCTTTTGGCTCCCTGAGCGGGGGGCAGCCTTTGGCTTCTGGCTCATACGATGTTCACCCTTCCTTCTCCTGATTTCTCGGACACTCCGATTCATCTATATACCCTAGCTTATGACCATTCCGTCGCACAGGTTTGTACCTTCACCCAATCCTATAAAATGGGTTATGATTAGATGAAGCCGTTGGATTAGATGGACTCATTCTGCGAGCGGGAGGCCTGACCGATGAGGTTGACGTTGGAAACGAAAATGATGGCGATCCTCTTCCTGGTGACAACCCTGACACTAGGCATTGTCGGATTCACCCATTACCAACTCTCCAAAAATAAGCTGTACCAGCAATTGGAGGAGCAAACGCTCGACACGCTGAGCAATGCCGCCGACAACTTGGACGCCTACCTGAAAGTGCGCACGGCCGAGGCCGAAATCATCAGCCGGACGACGGTGATCCGAAGCGGCACCCTGCCGGAGAAGCTCGCTTATTTGGCTAAAGAGCTGGAGCAAGGGCTGGAGCGCCATTACTTGTCCATCGGCATTGCCGATCTGCAGGGCAACCTGACGCTGTCGGACGGCGAACAGGGCAGCCTTGCCCACACAGCCGCTTTCGCAACCGCGCTGCAAGGAAAATCCGCTGTCTCCGACCCGTATATCGGGCAAATGACGAATACTTCCGTCATCTCTATTCTCGTTCCCGTCTTTAACGAGGAACGGCATGTGACCGGTGTGCTCAGCGTCGCGCTGGACGCCCGGAGCGTGTTCTCGTCGCAGCTGAATTTGGACGATCCGGCCAAACAGCGGCGCATCATCGTCGTCAACATGGAGTCGACCGTGCTCTACAATACGGACTCTTCCAAAAATTTCGTCTTGAATTACCGGCGCGATTTTCCCGCATTTACGGATCAGTACGATATCGTCTCGGAGCAAGACCGGGGCTCGATCCAGACGGTAATCAGCTTCGGCCCGTCCAAGTCTTTCTTTGTGAGAATGCCGCTGACGAACTGGATCGTCCTGCTCTCGGTCGGCTTATCCAACTTCGAAGCACCGCTTCGCTCGCTCTTGTATACAACGCTCCTGATTATCGCGGCGGCCGAGCTGTGTCTTTTCCTCATCATCCGTCTCACCGTCAACCGTTTCATTATCAGGCGGCTGAAGCCGATCCTGAAAGCGACCGAATCGGTAGCGGACGGCAACTTTTACACGAGCCCTCTGGATCATTCATCCAGCGACGAGCTCGGGCAATTGTCGCAGTCGGTCAACGGCATGATTCAAAATTTGCGCAGCTTGTTCGAGCCGTTCGAAGCGTTTATTCGTGAGAACAAATACGCCATGATCGTGACGGACGCCGCATATAAGATCACGTACTTTAACCGGCAAGCCGAACAATTGCTCGGGTACTCGGCCATCGACGTCATTCATAAGAAAACGCCGCACATTTGGCTGGACCCTCAACAGCTGGCAGAGCGGGCGGCCTTGTATGCGCAGGAGCTCCAGGAGCCTATTCCGGCGGACTGTACCGCCTTTTTCATAAAAGCAGCGCGCAAAATGACGATGGATACCGAGTGGTTATGGCTGCATCGGGTTGGAGCGCGCATTCCCGTTAACGTCAACGTCAGCACGATGATCGGTGCGAAAGGCAAGGTGAAAGGCTTCGTCCTCATTGCCCAAGATATTCGAGGATATAAGGAAACGCTCGAGTCGAGAAATCGGCTGCTTAACATTATGGAGAACGCCCACGATTTTATCGCTTCGTTCGATAAGCGCGGGGACATGTTCTACATCAATCAGGCGGGACTGCAATTACTCGGTATTGAGAAGCTGGATGAGGATACGTGCAATATCGGCAACTACTTGGTCGGCGAGATGGCGTTCCGCTTATCGAAAGGCGTGAGGAACGCCGAGGAACGCGGGTTCTGGGAGGAGGAGATCGAATTCCGGACCGCCCGCGGGGAGCGAATCGTGACCTCGCAAACGCTGGTCGCCCACACCTCGACCGACGGTCGGGAAACGTACTATTCGACGATCGTCCGCGACATCCGCGAGCAGAAGCGCATTCAGCGGGCCATACTCGAAGCCAAGGAAGAAGCGGACGAAGCGAACCGCTCCAAGAGCTTGTTCCTCGCGCGCATGAGCCATGAAATCCGCACCCCGCTGAACGGGATCATGGGGCTGTCGCATCTGATGCAGCGCTCGGAATTGTCGGACATTCAAGCCGATTACATGCACAAAATCGTCGCCTCCTCCCAGTCGCTGCTCGGCATCATCAACGACATTCTTGATTTTTCCAAAATCGAAGCGGACAAGCTCGACATCGAGCGCATCTCCTTCTCCCTGGGCGGCATCGTCAAGCGGTTAAACGGCACGCTTAGCGTGCTCATCGGCCATAAGCCGGTAGAGCTCGTAGCCGATATCGGGCACGAGGTGCCTGACGAGCTGGCAGGTGATCCGCTCCGGCTCGAGCAAGTGTTATTGAACCTGCTCAGCAATGCGGTGAAATTTACCTCGCAAGGCCAGATCGAATTCGGCATTAGCCTCCATCGCGCCAACGCCGCGTCCATCTGGCTCGACTTTAGCGTCAAGGATACGGGTGTCGGCATGAACGCAGCGCAGCTGGAGCACCTGTTCGAGCCGTTCGTCCAAGCGGACGGCTCGACGAGCCGCAAGTACGGCGGCACCGGTCTGGGCCTCGTCATCGCCAAAAGCCTGATCGAGCGCATGGGCGGCGAGCTTCGGGTCCGCAGCCTCGAAGGCCAGGGCAGCGAGTTCGGCTTCAGGCTGCCTTTCCCGGTCATCCCCGGGCAAGGGGCGGAAGCCGGGAAGTTCCCGTATCAGGCGCTGGTTGCGAAGGATCATCCGGCGACGTGCCGCTTATGGCAGGGGGCGCTCGCTTCAATCACCGGCGAAGCTTACGGCGTGCTTACATGGAAAGATGCGCTGCGCCGGATCGTCGAAGCCCCGCCGGATATCGCCTTTCTCGACATGGAATCGGCGGATATGTACGGGGAGGAAACGTGGTTCGAGCTGAAACGGGAGGCAGATCGCCAAGGTGTCCTGACGGTGGCGTGTACGACCCTGGCCGGTCGAGACGCCCTGCTTCTTGTCCCCGAACAACTGCGGCCCGATTGGATCATGGTCAAGCCGTTCAGTCGGTACGAGCTCGCCGACGTCCTGTCCGTCGTACGGGACAAGCGGCGGCAGACGGCACCCGAGGCCGCACAGCTCGAGCAAGTGTACGGCGAGACTCAAGCGGGGCACATTCTGCTGGTGGAGGACAACCGTATCAACCAGACGGTCGCCCGGGAAATTCTGGTCTCGCACGGGCTGCAGGTTACGGTAGCGGGCGACGGCTTTGAAGCGCTGCAGCGGTTGGAAGAGGCCCGCTTCGATCTCGTGCTGATGGATCTGCATATGCCAGGGCTCGACGGCATCGAAACGACGAAGCGCATTCGTACAGATGCCGCCTTCGTCCGCCTGCCGATCATCGCCTTGACGGCCGACGCTACGAAGGAACAGCGGGAAGCGTGCTTGAAGGCTGAGATGAATGAGGTGCTGACGAAGCCGGTTCAGCCCGAGAAGCTGATCCGCACCGTGGCGCAATGGCTGCCTTCGGCCCAACCGCTGACGGCGGCGTCCAAGGAAATCACGGACGCAGACTTATCCGATGCCGGCACGGGAGGATGGTCCTTCGAAGGGCCGCTCGACACGAAACGCGCACTCGCCTTTTTGGGAGGACGTGAACAGATGTATATCCAATTATTGGACGCTTTTTTGCTGGAATATGGCAGGATCGGGGACAAGCTATCGCTGACGGACCCTGCGGACCGCCACGATGCGCATCGGATCGTTCACTCGCTGCGCGGAGCCGCGGGCAATTTGGGGGCAAAGGACGTGTTCCTCACTGCGGGAGCACTTGAAGAAGCGCTACAAACAGGGATCGGCGCGCTGCCGGAATTGACCGTTCGTTTAAAAGATCAGCTCGAACAACTGACACAAGCAATTCGAGAGCTGCCTTTTCGACAAAAGGATACATAGACTAACGGCCTTCACCCCTATATAATTTATACGAATATGCCAAAAGTGTTTGGTAAGTGTTAGCGTCTCTAACATTTGATCGTTTAAAGGCGGGTGGCCGATAGCGTGTACAAGGTACTTATCATAGAAGATGATAATATTATTGGAGAAATGCTCAGACTGTATTTGACCGAGGAGCGCTTCATCGTATTTCGCGCAGAAACCGGCAAGGACGGCATGATGGCGCTCGGCACCTTTAAACCGGATATCCTTCTTCTGGATTTAATGCTGCCGGACGCGGAAGGAGTCGGCCTATGCGCCACGTTCCGGGATTTGACGACGGCGCCGATTATCGTCGTCTCCATGAAGACGAACGTGACCGACCGCATACAGGCCCTTACGGCCGGCGCCGACGATTATCTCTGCAAGCCCTTCAGCATGCAGGAGCTGAAAGCCCGTATCGATGCGGTTTTGCGCCGCTCCCTGGTCGCGCCGGCATTGCCTGAAGCCGTCGAAACGGATCGCGATCCGGGCGACGAGATTCAACTGGATGCCGACCGGCGAATGCTCATCGTGCGCGGGAACTACGTAGAGATTACCTACTCCGAATACGAAATTATGAAGCTGTTCTGCCACAATCCCGGCAAAGTATTTTCCCGGGAAGAATTAATCAACGCCGCCCGCGGCTACGATTCGTTCGTGAACGACCGGGCGATCGACGTGCATGTGACCAATTTGCGCAGAAAAATCGAGTACCGTCCGAAGGAGCCCGTTCATATTAAAACTGTCTGGGGCGTCGGATATAAGTTTATTCCATAGCCATAGCCCGCTCCCCCGCGGTAACAAGCCGACTTCCGTTTAAGCGGAATGTCGGCTTATTGTCGATAAATTAACAGGCGCTTAACGATTATTCCCAAACTTTCCAAATACATTCACCTTATACTGGAAAAAGTTAAGGTTTACTGGGAGGATAGGATCACCGTGATCGGAGATATCGCTAGGCATGTATGGCACAGTGTGCTTGATGTAGGGTTATTTCTTGTTTGGACAAACCGGTGGAATCAGGCTGCGGCGCGAAGCGCGGCCATACGCCGCTTGATGGCCGCAGGCTTGCTCTGGGGACTTGCCGACCTCTTGTCCTTCGTTATTGCTTTCCCCGGGCAGCAAGCCGGTATCCGGGAATGGAGTCTTTACCTGCTGCTCTCCTTGTCGCTTCATGCCGCCGCCTTATTAGTTGGCGCTTATGCACTCGACTTTCCGTTAACGCGCAGCCGACGGCCCTACTGGAGGCCCTGCCTGACCAAGCACCGCTGTATGATGGAGCAGTTGAACCGGCTCGTGAATAAAGAAATTCCTTTTACCGTCGTTCTTTTCCAGATTCACAACCTGCAGGATATGAAGAAACGGTATGGTCCTGACGTTTGCCAAAGCTTACTCGATACGATGTCGGCCCGTATTCAGGGAAGGCTTCAGGCCGATTGGCGCATGAGCTTATCCGAAGACAATCTGTTTTGGATTTGCGTGGAGGGCGGAACGCGTGAGGAGCTTATCGAATGGAAATTTATAACCAAGTGCGAGCTGGTCAAGCCTTGGATGGTCCGATCCAAACACTTCTACGCCGAGGTTGCGTCCTCTCTCGTCACCTATCGGGGCGACGAGGAAGGGTTGGCAGCGCTGGTGGAACGTGCGCTAGGCTCGTTACGCCTTCCCCACCCGGAGCATTTGGGCGTGACTGTTCAGCCTGACCCGGAAGCGGCTCGGCGCGCCGAATTGACCGAGCACCTGCGCGACGCCTTGAAGCTGGGACAATTCAGCGTACATTACCAGCCGCAATTCGATATTCGCAGCGGCCGGGTGCGCGGCTTCGAAGCGCTGCTGCGCTGGCGCCATCCGGAGCACGGCTTCATCTCGCCCGCCGAATTTATTCCGCTGACCGAGGCGTCCGGCCTGATCGTACCGCTCGGCATGTGGGTGCTGCGCCAAGCGTGTGAGACGGGCACTTCCTTGCTCGGCGTGTTCCCGGATGCCGTCATGTCCGTGAACGTGTCCGCCGTCCAGATTAACGACCCGGACTTTCCCGAATGCGTGAAGGAGATCGCCCGTTCCGCCGGGCTGCCGCCCCACCGTCTCGAGCTGGAAGTGACCGAAACGGCGCTGATAGCTTCGCTTGAATATGCGCAGCGGCAGCTAATGCGATTAAGCCAGGCCGGCATTATACTCGCGCTTGATGATTTCGGGGTCGGTTACTCCTCGTTGAACTACTTGAAAAAGCTGCCCTTCCATGTGGTGAAAATCGACAAGAGCTTCACGAACGATCTCACCACCCCGAAGGAAGCGAAAGTGACCGAAGCGATCATTCAGCTTGTCAAACATCTCGACTACCGTGTCGTGGCCGAAGGAGTGGAAACCTTCGATCAGTTGAACCGGCTGAAAGAGATGGACTGCGACGTCGCTCAAGGCTTCCTGCTGAGCAGGCCGCTTGCGCCGGAGCAGCTGCCGGCATTTATCGCTAAACACCTCGTCCACCCGTAACCGGCCTCCGGGGTTGTGTTCCCCTTTCCAGCCTAAGAGGTCCGGGCCTTCATGTCAGCGGCTTTTCGCCTTCGTGAGACTTGCTTCAGCGCCTCGCTTCCCAAAAACAAAAAGACCCTTACGACGCGCGTAAGGGTCTACAAGTATGAGCTGCGCTTAATGCGCCACCGCGTTATACGTCATGATCCAGATCGAGCCCGCCACGATGGTCAGCAGGATGATCAAACCGAGAATGAGCGCCATGATGTTCCAACGGGCATTCTCTCCTTCCTTCAGATGCATAAAGAACAGCAGCTGAACGGCGAATTGCAGCACCGCCATGACGAGAATCAATAAGATCGTGCCGGTCTGGCTCATCATTTTGTTCATCACGACCACGAGCGGGATGACCGTCAGCACAATCGAAAGCAGAAATCCAATGACGTAGGACTTCAGGGAACCGTGCGAGCCGTTGTGTGAGCCGTGTTGCTCGTGTCCGTGTCCGTGCGAAGAAGCCGCGTTTATACGCTCCATCCTACATCACCCCCATCAAATAAACGACCGTGAACACGAAAATCCAGACGACGTCGAGAAAATGCCAGTACAGGCTGATTACTTCGACCTTGCGTTTGGTGACCGGCGTAATGCCTCTGCGGCGAAGCTGAAGCATGAGGCCGACCATCCAGACGAGCCCGAGCGAGACGTGCATACCGTGCGTCCCGACCAGGGCGTAGAAGCTCGACAGGAACGCGCTGGTGCTGATTGTCGCTCCTTCGTGCACCATATGCACGAATTCCGACACCTCCAGCGTAATGAAGGCAGCGCCCAGCAGCGCGGTTACCCCCAGCCAGCCGATCAGCTGGTTTTTCTTGCCTTGATGCATCGCGAGCACGGCGAGACCGCTCGTGAAGCTGCTCGTAAGCAGGATGAACGTCTCGGCGATGATACCGGGCATGAGGAACAGTTCTTCCGGCGTCGGTCCGCCGTTCGTATTGGCACGAAGAACGACATACGTAGCAAACAAGGTGCCGAATAAGATACAGTCGGTAATGAGGAAAAGCCAAAACCCAAACGTTTTGAGCGACTCTTGGTCGTGATGGCCGTCGTCGTGCGCATGATCGTGCGAGTCATGCCCATGTCCGTTGTGAACTGCCGTGTGCGCCATTAGACTTTCGCCTCCCTTAACGTTCTTTCAGTCCGTTCGATTTCGTCGACCGGGATATAATAATCAGTATCGTAGGTGAACGAGCGTACCAGCATGCAAATGGCGACGCCGACCAGCGCTGGAATCGTCAGCCACATCCAATCCCAGACGAAGCCGAATCCGGCAAAAAACCAGAACGCCGACATGATGAACGGAATGCCGGAGTTTTTCGGCATGTGGATCGGTTCGTACTTCGGCTTAACCGTATCCGAAGGGTTGTTTCCGTTCGCACGCTGCTGCTTCGTTTCCCACCAATCGTCAAGCTTGCCCGCCTGAGGCACGACTGCGAAGTTATACACCGGCGCCGGAGAAGGAATCGACCATTCGAGCGTCCGGCCGTCCCACGGGTCTCCAGTCGTATCGCGTCTGTTCTGCTTGATGCTGTAGGCGATCTGCCATACTTGGAAGATGAAGCCGATCCCCATCAGGAACCCGCCGATCGTCGACACCATATTGAGCGGGCCCCAGCCCATGTCGAAGTCGTACGTGTACATCCGACGCGTCATGCCCATCAGACCGAGAATGTACTGCGGCATGAAGCAGACGTAGAAGCCGATGTTCCACAGCCAGAACGCCCATTTGCCGAGATGCTCGTTCAGCTGGAAGCCGAACATCTTCGGCCACCAGTAGTACAGGCCGGCAAAGTAACCGAACGCCACGCCCCCGATCAGCACTTGATGGAAGTGAGCGATCAGGAAATAGCTGTTGTGGAACTGGAAGTCGGCCGGTGCGACCGACAGCAGCACCCCGGTCATCCCCCCGACTACGAAGCATGGGATAAAGGCGATCGTCCATAGCATCGGCGTCGGGAAGGAGAGCCTTCCCCTATACATCGTAAACAGCCAGTTGAATATTTTGACACCGGTCGGTATCGCGATCGCCATCGTCGTTAAGGCGAAGAATGCATTAACGTCAGCGCCCGAACCCATCGTGAAGAAGTGATGCGCCCAGGTAAAGAACGACATCACGCTAATGCTGAACATGGCAAAAACCATGGATTTGTAGCCGAACAGCTTCTTCTTGGAGAACGTCGCCACAATCTCGGAGAAAATCCCGAATGCGGGCAAAACGACGATGTACACTTCCGGGTGACCCCACATCCAAATGAGGTTGATATACATCATCGGGTTACCGCCGCCGTCAAGCGTGAAGAAATGCGCTCCGACGAAACGGTCCAGGAATAACAACGCGAGCGTAACCGTCAAAATCGGGAAGGCGAAAATGATGATGACGCAGCTGGAAAAAACAGACCAGGTGAACATCGGCATTTTCATCAATTTCATGCCTGGCGCGCGCATCTTCAGGATCGTTACGATAAAGTTGATCCCCGTCGCCAAGCTACCGATACCGGAAATTTGAATGCCCCAAATATAAAAGTTTTGCCCGACGCCCGGACTAAACTGCAGACCGGACAGCGGCGGATACGCGAGCCAGCCCGCATCCGGCGAGCCGCCGATAATGAAGGAGACGTTGAACAGCATCGCGCCCCAGAAAAACATCCAGAAGCTCAGCGAGTTCAAGAACGGATAGGCGACATCGCGCGCCCCGATTTGCAGCGGAACGACGATGTTGAACAGCCCGAACATGAGCGGCATGGCCATGAACAAAATCATAATAACGCCGTGCGTCGTGAAAATTTGGTTATAGTGCTCCGCATGCAGAAACTCGGCGTTCGGCACCGCGAGCTGCAGCCGCATCAACAGGGCGTCCACTCCGCCGCGGAACAGCATAAGAATGGCACAAATAATATACATGATGCCGATCCGTTTATGATCGACGCTCGTCAGCCATTCGCGCCACAGCCAGCCCCACTTTTTGAAGTACGTGAGCACGAACACGATAGCGACCATCGTAAGTCCGATACTGACCTGAGCGCCGAGGATGAGCGGATCGCCGGTTACGAAAAACTCGGAAGCAAATTGCTTGATCTTATCCAGCATGAGCGAACCTTCCTCTCGTCTAAATTAATGCCCCGCATGTTCGTGTGTCGTAGACGACTGCGGATTCGGCTTTGTTTCTATGACCGGCTGCGCCTTGGGAGCCTCGTTCTGTGCCGGTGCCCCGTGACCTCCGTGCGCTCCATGACCTTGGCCGTTAACCGCGTATTTCGTTACGATTTGCCCGAATAAGCCTTCCGGGAACGAAGCATAATATTGCGGGTTGGATTTGCCTGGCTTGGCCAGCTCTTCATAGCCTTCCATCGATAACACCGGAGACGTGCGTTTCACGCTGCCGACCCACATCTTGAATTCTTCTTCCGACGTCGCTTTCACATCAAAGGTCATATCGGCAAAATGCTCGCCGCTGAAATTAGCGCCCGATCCGTAGTAAGTTCCCGGATGGTCCGCTTGCAGAAACAACGTCATCGCCATGCCTGACATCGTATACATCTGCCCCCCCAGCTGAGGAATCCAGAACGAGTTCATTGGCGCATCCGAGGTTAGCTCGAATTTAATCGGCACATCCTCGGGAATTTGCAAATAGTTCACCGTTGCAATGCCTTGCTCCGGATACATGAACAACCATTTCCAGTCCAGCGATGTCGCTTGGATCGTAATCGGCTTCTTCTCCGATGCGATCGGCTTCGAAGGTTCGAGCTCATACGTATACCGAACCGTTACGACGCCGAGCACGATGATAACCAGAATGGGAATGCCCCACCATACCGCCTCCATAACCGTACTATGCGCCCAGTCTGGCCGATAGGTCGCTTTCGTCCCCGGCTTATCGCGGTACCTCCATACGATATAAGCGGTCAGAGCCAGCACCGGCACCAGAATGATCGCGCACAATATCGTTGAAAACCAAATCAAATCTTTCTGACTTTCACCAATCGGCCCTTTTGGGTCCATCACGATGATTTGTTCCGCGCACCCCGACAATAGCAGGACCATGCCTACGATTAAGAACGGGAATGCGAGCCGAACAGCCCTTTTCGGTTTTGCCATGACGATCCTCCTATCCTCGTTCAACCCACGATGAAAACTTTGTGATTTACTTCACTTATCTATAACTATAACTTAACAGATTTCCGCAGTTATTGAATCAGGGTTAACAAATACGTCAAGCAATCGCCTTGATCCTGTAAAATAAATGTCACCGGTTCGACATTGACGGTAACCTGTCTTTATGAGAATGGATACACGCAAAAAGGCCAATCCAGTCTGCTCGACAAGATTGGCCTTGCTTCTGTTTTAGCAAAATATCGTTGGTTTTATTCCGTTCTTGAGGCTGCGCGCGAATGCACCAAGTGGATCGCTGTGCGGATGACGTAAATATGAACGCTGCCGACCATAAAGCCGATGCCGACCATCAGGGAAGGATTCCGATCGCTGAAATGATGCAAGTTAAGCAAACTGAGTACAAAGCCGATACCGAGTAGGACCCAAGCCGCCACCGTCATCATCGTGACTAGACGACCCACATCCCGCCCACTGTGATTTACCTCGTTAGCCGATGCCGTTCTCGTCGTCATGCTAATCACTCCAATCTGAGATGAAAGTGTTTTCTTTTCCTTAGTATACCACATTTTTCGCAATTTGTTCAAAATTTTTTCACGCTTTGGACAAAGAAAGGACAAGGAAAGGACAAATTTGCAGACGCATCCGTATAATTCATTTGCATTTTTGGAAAAATAGTTGGGGTAAAAAGAGAAGCAAGGTTCAGTTTACACCTATGCTTGGAAAAGGGAGCAAAAATCATGACAGACAGCATGTTGTATCACGCCAGAAATCACCGCAGCTTCATGGAGACCTCCAAACTGTTATTTATGCAGCTTCGTCCGAAGCAATGGACGAAGAACATGCTCGTCTTTGCAGCTTTTACTTTTTCCATCGACAAAATGCATCCCGGCGCTGTTATCCATAGTCTTACCGCGTTTATCTTGTTTTCATTCGTATCCGGCTGCGTTTACATTTTGAACGATTATATGGATCGGGAAGCCGATCGCCAGCATCCTGACAAACGCCATCGTCCCATGGCCTCCGGCCGATTGAATCCGCAGCTCGCCGTTGCCTTCGGCTTCGTGCTGTTCGTCTGCTCCATGGCCGCGGCTGTACGGGAACATCCGCTGTTCGCCCTGCTGCTCTTCATTTATTTTGCTCTCAACGTTGCCTACTCGCTTGCCTTGAAACAAGTCGTGATCATCGACATTATGATTATTGCAGCAGGGTTCGTACTGCGCGCACTGGGCGGGGGTATCGTGATTCAGGTTCATTTTACGCCGTGGTTTTTGCTATGCGTATTTCTGCTCTCGCTTCTGCTTGCGATCGGGAAGCGCCGGCACGAGTTCATGCTGCTGCAAAATGACAAAGGAACTCACCGCAAGGTGCTTGATAAATATTCCGAAACGCTTCTGGATCAGATGACGGGGATCGTAACGACAGCGACCATCATCTCTTACAGCATGTTTACGTTTTTATCGGGACGTACCATTCATTTAATGTGGACGATTCCTTTTGTTATTTACGGTGTGTTCCGGTACCTTTATCTCATCCATGTCCTCGGCAAGGGCGGCAAGCCTGAAGAATTGCTGCTTCAGGACACAGGAATTGTGGCGACGGTCATGACTTACGGTATTTCAGTTGTGTTTATTCTCAAGGCATTCGGTTGATTAATGAAAAGGAGCTCCGTATGCAAGCGTACATGTACTTGCTCTTATCCGTTCCGCTTGGAGCTGTAGGACAGGTTTTAATGAAATGGGGCGCTATGCTGACGCCCGCAGAAGTAACCGGATCGGTATGGCACCGGAACATTCAGATGTTTACCAATGCCCCCATCCTGTCCGGGCTTGGATTGTATGCTGTATCGGTGGCGTTCTGGATTTGCGGTTTGCGGAGCATCCCCCTATCCAAGGCGTACCCTATGGTGGCTGGCGGCTATATCATCGTGTTTGTGCTGGCGGCCGTTATTTTTCATGAACCGGTCACGCTGCCCAAAATGGGCGGTCTAGCCTTGATCGTGCTGGGGGTGCTTGTGCTTGCGATATCATAGACGGGAGCCCTCCATGCACCGGGGGGAATGGAGCCTTGATACAGCTCTGCTGCTCATCTCCGTTCTAGGCATCGGTTACACGGCCATCCTGACGGCCCTTCTGTGTAATTTGCCTCCGCATGCAGCGGTATTGACGCCGATTGCGCTAGTTCTCTGGGTCATATTCGGAATAGCCATGCATAGATGGGGGATTTCATTCGCCCGGACTTCGTATGCGCTGGCCATTCTTGGGGTGATTCTATCTCTATTCATGAGCACTTCGATTCTCGATACGTCATATGACGGCCAAGTGTATCATATTCTTGCAATCAGTTCCATCAAGGAAGGCTGGAATCCACTGTACCATTCTGCGTTTCCGCTTTCGATCTGGATTGAGCATTATGCCAAGGCGCCGTGGCTGCTTGCGGCGTTTTTCTATGCTTATTGGCCATCGATTGAAGTCGGTAAGGCAACGAACGTGATTTGCTGGCTGGCCTCTTTTTTTGCAGCTTTTGGCGCATTGGCCCGCATTTTCAGGAACCGCTCTCTCTTCGTCTTAGGTTTATCGGGCGCCGTTATGGCGGCGAATCCTGTCGTTGTGGCGGAATTGTTTACGTATTATAACGATGGTCTGCTGGGCAGCCTGATGTTGGTTTACATCGCGGCTCTTGCCCATTATGCCAAGACATTCGAGCGAAAATCGCTGATCCTGGCGTCGGTAACGCTGCTGCTTCTGCTGAACATTAAATTTACGGCCATCGTTTATGCGGGATTGATCACTTTTATTTTTGTGGTCTACCTAACGTTTGCGAACAGGTTCAAATCGGTTATCGTCACCTTAACTTTAGGTCTTACCTTCATGGCCGGTGTCATCGGATTCGGCTATAACCCCTATGTCACCAACACGGTTCATAAGGGGCATCCGTTTTATCCGCTGGCCGGGTCCGGCAAAATCGATATTATATCAGCCAACCAGCCCGCCGATTTTGCAGGCAAAGGGACGCTTGAGAAAATGGTGCTTTCCTTAACCCGGAAAACCGGCAATCCGATTCAACCCTTGCAATCGGAACCCCGCGACTTGTTTGCGCTGGATCTGGATGAAATCAAAACCGAATTCCGGCACATGGATCAAGATACAAGAATCGGCGGTTTCGGCCCGTTCATGTTTTGGATCGCGCTGGGCTCCATTGCGCTCGGGTTCCTGCTTCTCGCGTATGATTGTCGTCTGGCGCTTGGGGCGGCTTTAGCGGTCGCCGCTCTGTCAGCGACTGTATTCATCAATCCGGAGAGCTGGTGGGCCCGCTATGTGCCGCAATTTTGGCTGATACCGGTCGTTATCGCTCTATGCGGATATGTTGCCCGGCATAAGGTGCCTAAATGGGCCGCCCTTTTACTGCTAACGTTGATCGGATGTAATGCGCTCGGTTCGAACTACCGGCTGGTGCACGTGCAAGTCAAGAACAGTCAGCAGTTGAAAGCCCAGCTGGATGCGCTGCCGGTCCGTCTCCAGATTCATCGCGAAGGCGAGGGCTTTGCTTCTGTTCCCCTTCGTTTGCGGGAACAAGGGATTGCGTTCACTTACGCGCAAAACGAACTTTCCTGCAAACATCCGGACCAAATAAAGTTCTCTATCGTCCGTTATTGCGACTAAAATTCCCATTCAGGCGGCTCGGTACCCCGACTGTACGGAGCGACACACCCTGATATAAGAAAAAAACATGCCTTTGATCATAACGATCAAAGGCATGTTATCTTAAAGGAAAGCGGAAGACGGGATTCGAACCCGCGACCCTCGCCTTGGCAAGGCGATGCTCTACCCCTGAGCCACTTCCGCATGAGATTGGAGGAGTAAAAAGTGAGCCATGTAGGACTCGAACCTACGACACCCTGATTAAAAGTCAGGTGCTCTACCAACTGAGCTAATGGCTCGTACTGCACTTTATCAAAAATGGCGGAGCCGACGGGATTCGAACCCGCGGTCTCCTGCGTGACAGGCAGGCATGTTAGGCCTCTACACCACGGCTCCACACGAAGTTATTCGCTCTCGAAGTTCATACCTCGAAAGAAAATTGGTTGCGGGGGCAGGATTTGAACCTGCGGCCTTCGGGTTATGAGCCCGACGAGCTACCGGGCTGCTCCACCCCGCGATAGCAAATGGTGAACGCTGACGGGATCGAACCGCCGACCCTTACCCTGTCAAGGTAATGCTCTCCCAGCTGAGCTAAGCGTTCATAGACTGACCCGTAGGGGATTCGAACCCCTGTTACCTCCGTGAAAGGGAGGTGTCTTAACCCCTTGACCAACGGGCCATAATTATGTATAGATTGTGGAAAGAATGGCTCCCCGAACAGGACTCGAACCTGTGACAACTCGATTAACAGTCGAGTGCTCTACCAACTGAGCTATCGGGGAATGTTATCGAATGGAGTCATGCATCCGCTTGGCGACGTTCTACTCTCCCAGGACCCTGCGGTCCAAGTACCATCGACGCTGGAAGGCTTAACGTTCGTGTTCGGGATGGGTAC
The DNA here is from genome assembly GCF_016586185.1 of Paenibacillus sp. EPM92. Classification (NCBI taxonomy): domain Bacteria; kingdom Bacillati; phylum Bacillota; class Bacilli; order Caryophanales; family Paenibacillaceae; genus Paenibacillus; species Paenibacillus sp. EPM92. Next base: position 164 of record NZ_BCPS01000054.1, on the reverse strand, counting down.
GCGTGGTTCCCTTCCGCCATCATCACCAAACGGATGTTGATGCTTCTGCCGCGAAACATCAGATCTTGCCATTCAAGGCGGCTTGCACCTTGAAAACTGGATACGAAACTCAGCATGCTGAATGCTTTGACTTCACTAAAGTGAAAGTCTTTTTGGATAAGTCC